>JAUXGW010000163.1 GCA_030621865.1 Actinomycetes bacterium | reverse complement strand
GGTTCGACCTGTCCCGGGTCCATGCTTTGATGGATACATGCGGACCCGAGGACTGCGACTGGGCCGGTTGGCCGGTGTGGAGATAAACGCCGATTTTGGCGTTCTCCTGATCTGCGCGTTCCTGGCCTGGTCGTTCTCGAGTGGTCTCCTTCCTGCCGCCGTACCGGGCCATGTGGCAATCACCTACTGGAGTGTTGGCACGGTTGGTGCCATCGCCTTCATCGCATCACTGCTGGGCCACGAGATGTCGCACTCCATGATTGCCAAGCGCAACGGGCTGACCGTGGAAGGCATCACGCTCTGGATGTTCGGCGGAGTTGCGGTGTTCAGCGGTGAGCCGAAGGGTCCTGGAGCCGAATTCAGAATCGCAGCCGCCGGGCCAGCCGCAAGTTTCGCCATTGGTGCCGCTTTCTGGGGAGCCGCTGCTGCTTTCGCCAACACGCTTCCGGATCTCTGGGTGGTCATGCTCGGCTGGCTCGGAGTGATCAATGTCTTCCTGGCCGTGTTCAATCTCCTGCCGGGTGCTCCGCTCGACGGTGGACGAATTCTTGGTTCCATCATCTGGAAGGTCAGGGGTGACCGGGCCGCGGGCCGCCAGGGCGCTGCCCAGGTGGGCAAGGTCCTGGGACTCCTGCTTGTCGCCGGTGGTATTGCAGAGATGATCTTCACCGACAGCGGTGTCTCCGGAATCTGGACCGCAATGATCGGTTGGTTCCTGTTCAACGCAGCTCGTAACGAATCCAGCTACTACGCAGCCGAACGGTCCATGGCTGGAGTCAGTGTGGCCTCGGTGATGCTTTCGCCGGTTCAGGTTGCCGTCAGTTGGTCGTCCGTCGCCGCGGTGGTCAATGGACCGTTCGCCACCTCGGAGCAGACCTTCGTTCCCGTCACCGATGCAACGGGACGAGTTGTCGGAGTGGTCCACCTGGATCAATTGAAGCGCGTTCCCGCACAGAACTGGCAAACCGTGACAGCAGCCGACGTGATGGAATCCCCACCGAACGCAGCATGGGTTGAGGTCAGCGACTCAATGAGTCACGCGATGGAACTGATGGCCCAGTCGGGATACGCATTCGTGGTCGACGGTAGTGATCTGGTCGGGTTGATCGGACCCGATGAGATCGAGCGGGCCGCGAAAGATGGTCCCCACCGGAAAACGAAGGGTGGTCCCCACCGGGAAACAAAGTCTCCGACAACTCCCGCTGAACCCGTTTCGACACCTGCAGCCATGCCGGCTTCCCCTCCGCTGGCGGACCCGGTCCATGCGGTTCCCCCGACCGGCGCGCAGCCAGCGCCTGCGGGGCGAACAGTACCTCCACCGCCGCCTCCGGCTCCGTCACAGAGTTGGTCGCCTCCCGGGAATCAGTAGCTGCCTGATCCGGAGTTTCTTGCTGGTGCGGAGTTACTTGTGGGTTCGGCCGCGCAGGGCGGCAAAAGCCGTGAAGTGCGCGATCAGTCCGATGAATGCAATCGCGGCAAGTCCCTGAAGCAGGGGAACCAGAACCCAGCCTTCGGACACGATGGACCGCATGCCCCGAAGCAGATAGGTCACCGGATTGAATTTGGCGACCACCGACAGCCAGCCGGTCAGAGCATCTTCGGGTACCAAGGCTGAGGTCAGGAACGCGAACGGGAAGAAGATCAGGAAGGACTGGTTCACCACTGTCGGGTTACCCGTTTTCAACGCCAACGCGTAGGGGAGACCCGCGTAGGCCACACTCCAGAGCCCGGCCAGGACCATCAGTGCGAGGATTCCGAGCAGGCCGGTCTCGAATCTGACTCCGGCGACGATTGCCACGATCGTGACCGCCAGGGTGAGAAGCATGGCCAACACGAAGTCGGCAAACATGTGTCCGAGCAGCAGGGCACTGCGGCGAGCGGGGGAGAGTGTGAGTTTGTCGAAATAACCGTTCTGGATGTCGAGTACCAGCGCGAATGCCCTGGTGATACCGGTAACTGTGAGTACCAGTGCCGTGGGCAGCTGGAATGCCTTGTAGTCGAATCCCGGCGCGGCGGACTCTGCCACCGACTGCAAGGAACCGACGTTGATTGCAAAGAAGAAGGCGCCGATGAAGATCGGCGGGATGATTGCCTCGGGATCGCGTAGTGCGCCGCGGAGGGCCCTCATCGATATGGCCGTCATGTCGGCGAAAAATGAGGCCCTGCGAGCCCTGATCGGCTGCGAGGTGGCGGTCACGACGACACCTCTTCCGGATCGGCTGAAGCACCGAAACCCTCTCCTTCAGTGGGCTGATCTGGTTCTTCGGAACTGAATCGACTGCCGGTGATCTCGAGGAACACATCGTCGAGTGTTGGCTGGCGAAGGGTGAGGTTTCGCAGCGACACATTGGATTCATGGAGCCGGACGGCAACTTCACCAACGGTGGCGGGTCCGTCCGGTGTGTGGATGAGGACCTCTCCGCCCAGAACCTCGAGGTGCTCGACCCCGGCAACACCATCGAGGGCGTTGCACGCCTGGGTGGGATCACTCTCCACCTGGGCAATGATCACGTCGTGGCCCAACGAACGCTTCAGTTCCGTGGGTGTGCCCCGGGCCACGATCGTGCCGTCGTCGATGATTCCGATTCGTTCCGCCAACTCATCCGCTTCTTCCAGGTACTGCGTGGTGAGAAAGACGGTTGTTCCCTCCTCAGTGTTCAATCTGCGGATCTCCTCCCACACCTTCAGCCGCGAAGCAGGATCCAGGCCGGTGGTGGGTTCATCCAGGAACACGATTTCGGGCTGGTGGACCAGCGCACCGGCCAGATCGATGCGGCGCGCCATTCCTCCCGAGTACGTCTGGATGCGATCGTTGAGTGCGTCGCCCAGATCCACCATCTCGGCCAAGTCCGCGATCCGGCGAGCGCGCTCCGACCGGTTGAGTCCATAGAGCCGGGCCTGGAGATCGAGGAATTCCCGTCCGGTCTGCTTGGGGTCGACAGCTGTTGCCTGCAGTGCCACGCCGATCCTCAGGCGCACTTCGCCTGCCTGGGTCTGTACGTCCGCGCCGGCCACTGTGGCATGTCCACTGGTGGGCCGCAGGAGGGTTGTGAGCATTCGAACGCACGTGGTTTTGCCGGCACCGTTGGGACCAAGGAACCCGAAGGTTTCACCTGCCGGGATGTTCAGGTCGACATCGACCACAGCGGCTTTGCCGCCGAAGGTTCGGCCCAGTCCGGATGCCTGGATGGCGTATTCCATTCGGCGGACGCTATCGCCTGATCGGGCCTGTCCGGGATTCAGCGTGGAAGTTGCCGGCATTGGCGTCGGGCCGGAGCCTGTCATAATCAGGTTCATGAGCACGCATGTCCACCCGATTTTCGCACGGGTCTATCGAGCACTTTCTGTGGCCACCGCAGACCAGATTGCACCGCATCGCCAGGAACTGCTGGCGGGCCTCTCCGGCAGGGTCATGGAGGTTGGATGTGGGAACGGACTGAACTTCGAGCATTACCCGGAATCAGTTGATGAGATTGTCGCCATAGAACCCGAGCCCTACCTGCGAGGGCTTGCAGAGGAGCACGCAGAAGTGGGAGGCGGGAGAATCACGATTGTCGACGCTGAGGCTGAAATGCTTCCCGCAGAAGATGATTCCTTCGATGCTGTCGTTTGCTCCCTCGTGCTCTGCTCAATCGCTGATCCGGCCGCCGCGTTGGCCGAGATCCGACGGGTGCTGCGTCCGGGGGGTGAACTCCGCTACTACGAGCATGTGCTTGGCGACGGCAGGCTGGGATCCGTTCAGAACCGAATCGACTGGTTGTGGCCCAGGATGGGCGGTGGCTGTCACTGCAATCGCGATACCCTCGCCGCGATCAAGGAAGCCGGATTCGAAGTGGAGAAATCCCGGGAGATGTCCCTGGACATCGGGCGAGTCCGCACGCCGGTGTCGCCTCATATTCTGGGGCAAGCTGTTTCACCCTGAAGTGCAGTTCTTGCCCTGAGATGGCTGTGTCCGGATCTCCCCGTGCTGATCGGCTGCCCGCCGGTCAGCGGCGATCTGGTCAGCGGTCCGCGGCGATGCGTCGCCACACCGATCTGGGGGTATTGCGAAGGACGCCGAACATGGGAGTGAGCAGTGCCGGTGAGGTAACCGTTTCCTTGTTGGCGGCCACAGCCTTCATGACCCGCTCTCCGACCGCTGCGGCATCGGTGCTGAATGGTGCGGGATCCAGTCCCTCGGTCATTTTGGTGGACACGAAGCCGGGTCGAACCACGAGCACGTTCACACCCGACCCCTTCAGTGCGTCACCCATGCCCTGAGCGAAGGTGTCCAGCCCGGCCTTCGATGAGCCGTACACGTAGTTGGATTTGCGGGCCCGCATCGCCGCCACCGAAGACAACACCACGATCGTGCCGGAGCCCTGGGAAGCCATGCGGGGTGCCAACTCTGCCAACGCAGACGCCGGACCCGAAAAATTGCTTCGAACCATGAGGTCCACACCTTCGGCGTCCATGGAAAGTCCGGCATGATGACCCAGCATTCCCACGCCGCAGATCACGAGATCAACGGTGCCCAACGCCTCGAAGGCCCGATCGAGCATTCCGGTGTGTGAGTCGATCTCCAGGGCATCCCAGCGAACGGCATCCACCGAGACCGCGGGGAGTGCCTTTCCGACTGCGTCGGATGCCTCCTCCGGCCGGCGGGCAGCCAACACAACTTTCTGCAAACCGCTGCCGGCCGCGGCAACGAGGATGGCTGTGGCGATGTCTGATCCGCCACCGAGAACCAGGGCGGTGTTTGTCGATTTGATGTCTGGCACCGAAGGATTGTCTCACCACATTGGATGTACCGTGAATCCATGGCACGCTCCAGCGAAGACGAACTACGAGACCGCCTCGATCCGATCCAGTGGCAGGTGACTCAGGAGGCGGGCACAGAGCCCGCATTCACCGGGAAATACTGGGACATGCATGACGACGGCACCTACCGCTGCATCGTCTGTGGAGCGGAGCTGTTTTCGAGTGACACCAAGTTCGAGTCCGGTTCGGGTTGGCCGAGTTTCTTCGAACCGCTGGCGAACTCCGCCGTTGTGACCGTGGAGGACCGCGCCCACGGCATGGTTCGTACCGAGGTTCGCTGCGCCGGTTGCGACTCGCATCTGGGTCACATGTTCCCGGACGGTCCCAACCCAACGGGAATGCGGTTCTGCATGAACAGCGCCGCATTGAATCACGTACCCGACGAATCGGCAGAGTCCGGCGAAAGCAAGTAGACAAGCCCCAGACAGCGGGGTTCGGCCATCAATCCGAGCGGCCGACGAAGCACACATACTGACCAAGTGGAAATCCTGAAGGTGGGACATGGGCGAAGAAATCGTCGAGTTCAAGATCGACGTACCTGACGAACAACTTGCTGACCTGCAGGGGCGACTCCAGAACACGCGTTGGCCCGATCAGGAAACAGTTGCCGGATCCGAGGATCCATGGGGTCAGGGGATTCCGCTTCATTTCACCCAGGAACTGGCCCGTTATTGGCGTGAGGACTACGACTGGCGCGCCAGTGAGGCCCGCTTCAATCAGATACCCCAGTTCCGCACGGTGATCGATGGTCTGGCGATCCACTTCATGCACATCCGGTCTCCCCATGAAGACGCGTTGCCGCTGATCATGTCCCACGGCTGGCCGGGGTCCTTCGTGGAGTTCCTCAAGGTGATCGGTCCGCTCACGGATCCCACATCTCACGGCGGAACTGCGGATCAAGCCTT
>JAUXGW010000363.1 GCA_030621865.1 Actinomycetes bacterium | reverse complement strand
TTCGATCTCTGCGGTGAGGGGAGTGTCTTGCGATGAGGTGCCGACGAGGACACTGTAGGTGCCGGGGGTGATCACCCAATCGTGAGTGTCGGAGTCCCAGTGGGCGAAGGCGCGTTTCGCAAGTTCCACCGTGACCGTCTTCGACTCGCCCTCGTCGAGAGTGACCTTGGTGAATCCCTGAAGCTGTGCCGAGGGGGCACCAACCTCGGGTGGTGACTCGACATACGCCTGGACAACCTCAGTGCCCAAGCGGTCGCCGGTGTTCTTCACTTGCACCGTGAGTTCCACCGATTGATCTGCGTCGGCCTGCTCAGGTGCATCCAGCTCATCGACGTCGAAGGATGTGTAGGAGATTCCGAATCCGAATGGGAACAGTGGCTCGATGTCGTTGGCAAGGTAATGGCGGTAGCCGACTTCGAGATCCTCGTGGTGTTGCACCGTGCCGTTGACTCCGGGGTAACGCTCGGGATCCGCTGTGGGCAGATCGGCCTCCGCCGCCGGGAACGTGATCGGTAGTCGCCCCCCGGGTTCACTGTCGCCGAAGAGCACCGCCGCGGTGACCGTGCCGTCCTCCTGGCCCGGGTACCAACCCATGATCACGGCCCCGACACTGTCGAGCCATGGCATGAGCACTGGTGCTCCTCCATGGATCACCACGACGGTACGAGGGTTGGCTGCTGCAACCGCTTCGATCAGGGCGTCCTGATCATCCGGTAGCGAAAGGCTGGTGCGGTCGGTGCCCTCGGTGAGTTGCTCGCCGACGACAACCACGGCCACTTCGGCCTCGGTTGCTGCGGTGACAGCCGCTGCCACATCGGTGTCCGTCGGAGCGATGATCTCAACCTCATCTCCGGCCCGTGTCGTGATGCCGTCGATCGGGGTGATCGTGCGCATCGGATTGACGATGGAGCTGCCTCCACCCCCGGTTGCGGCCTGGGCGGCCCAGGGGCCGACCACGGCGATCGAGTCGATCTCGCTGTCATCGAGTGGGAGAAGGTCCGACTCGTTGCGCAGCAGCACCGTTCCCGCCTCGGCGATGCGCTGGGCCACTTCGCCATGTTCCTCCATCGGAATTGGCTCGGTCTCGGGGAGGCGGTCGAAAATTCCCAGCCGGAACATCTGGACGTAGCGCCGGTCGAGCATCTGATCGATCTCAGCGGCCGATACCGTGCCGGCGTTGACCGCGTCGAGGAGGGGCCGGCCGAAGAACTCACCACTGGGCATCTCGAGGTCCATACCCGCCTTGACTGACTCCACCGTGCTGTGGGTGGCACCGAAGTCAGACTGAACGAATCCCTCGAAGCCCCACTGGTCGCGCAGCACTCCGGTGAGCAGCGGCTCGTTCTCGCAGTTGAAAGTGCCGTTGACCTTGTTGTAGGCGCACATCACCGAGGCCACGTCGGCATCGCGCACCGTTGCTTCGAACGGAGCGAGGTAGAGCTCGTGCAGGGCCCTCTCACTCACGATCGCGTCCACGTTGAAGCGGTCCTCTTCCTGGTTGTTGGCCACATAGTGCTTGGCCATGGCGATGATCCCGTGATCCTGCACCGCCTTTATCTGGGCTACCGCGATCTCCGAAACCAGGAAGGGATCCTCACCGAATGCCTCGAAGGTCCGTCCGTTGAGCGGAACCCGAGCGAGATCCACGTCGGGTGCTTCGAGCAGGTTGCGACCGGTCTGGCGCATTTCCTCGCCCATGAGGTCGCCGAAGTCGTGGGCCATCTCCGGCTGCCATGTGGCGGCCAGGGCGAGTGGAGCGGGTAGTGCCGTGGCCGGGAGGCTGCCGAGCGGTTGCACGGAGGCGCCGACCCCAGCCGGTCCGTTGGTCACGAGCAGGTCGGGAACACACAGCTCGGGGATGCCGGGCACCACCCGGAAGTCATCGGGCTGGACCTCGCCATGCAGTTGGGCAACCTTCTGTTCCAGCGTGAGTTCGTCGATCAGGCGTTCCGACCGTTCGGCCGGCGTGGCTCCCGGTTCCATCCATGCAGCTTCCGGGCA
>JAUXGW010000078.1 GCA_030621865.1 Actinomycetes bacterium | reverse complement strand
ACGGGTTGGGCTCCGCTTTGCCAGGCCTGGGTCAGTTCGCGGGCCAGACGGGACACGTTCAGTCCGGCATCCATCGCCTGCACCACAAGCACGTGATCCATGTTTGCAGCCAGTGCCTTGGATGTGACCGCGACATCATCACGGCTGCCACCCGGCGACCTTCGCTCGAAGACAGTCCGTCTCGGAAGGATTTCCTCGATGCGACCCGCCTCTTCATCGAGAGCACAGATGTCGCCGACCACCACCCGACGGACCGCCTTGGCTGCCACCACCAGGAGTTCTGTGGCGCCGTCCGGCGCAACGGTGATGCCCCCCTTGTCGATTCGTATCACCGTTACCGGCATGCGGTTGGCAAGGGCATCTGCGGGGCGACCATCCCACACGGACTGCCACTGGTCGTCCCAAGTGGGTGGACGGCTCGTTCTGTCCGGCGGGGATCGCACACCTCCATGGTGCCACGGCCCTATCGTCTGTTGACGTGTCGAAGACTCTGGCCGCCATAGACATCGGTACCAACTCTGTTCACATGGTTGTTGCCCGAATGCGCGAGTCGGGATTCGAGATAGTGACCAAACACAAGGAGATGGTCCGCCTGGGCTCCGGTGAGGGAGACATGAAGGTCCTGGCCGATGATGCCATGGACCGTGGTGTGGCAGCCCTGCGCCGTTGCCGCTCGATCGCCGACGGCCAGGAGGCTGAAATTCACGCCGTGGCCACCTCCGCAGTGCGCGAGGCCAAGAACGCCTCCGAGTTCCTTGACAGGGCCCGCACCGAGGCAAACGTCGACATCAATGTGATCTCCGGCACCGAGGAAGCCCGACTCATCCAGTTGGGAGTTCTTCAGGCTCTGCCCCTGTTCTCCGAACACCTGGTCCTCGTGGACGTGGGAGGAGGCAGCACCGAGATCCTCTTCGGGCACGGCGCCGATGTCGACTATGCCCGGAGCTTGAAGCTCGGCTCCCTGCGGATGACCCGGATGTTCTTCCCTGACGGCGAAGTTCGCAGTGGCTCCGTGGGGCAGTGCCGGAAGTTCATCAGTGCAAGGTTGGCCTCCGTTGCACACGAGACGGCCGAACTGGTCCATGACGTCGCTGTGGCATCGTCGGGAACAGCGGAATCACTGGCGAGCATGGCGTACCTGCGACGCCACGGTGAGCAACCACCCTCCAGCAACGGTCTCGGGTTGTCCCGCAAGACCCTGACATCGTTGATCGCAGAACTGGCCGACGCGAAGAACACGGCGGATCGTCAGGAGATCGACGGAATCGATCGAGATCGCGCCGACATCCTGTTGGGCGGAGCGTTGGTCCTGGAGGGCATAGCGCTGGCACTGGGAATATCCGAGTTCACGATCTCCGAGTACGCGCTGCGTGAAGGTGCCTTGCTGGACGCGGACACCCGTCGCCGCCACGGGGGGCTGCATCGCCTTTCCGACATCAGGCGCTCGTCGGTGATTCACCTCATGGAGATCTGTGATGACGACATCGATCATTCACAGAACGTGGCCCGCCTGGTTGTCTCGTTGCAGGAGCAGTTGGGCGAACGCCTGGGTCTTGGAGCCGGTGATCAGGAGCTGCTGGAGGCAGCCGCACTGCTCTCCAACGTCGGACTCTTCATCAGCCACACTGCGCACCACAAACACGGCTACTACGTGATACGCCACTCCGAACACCTGTCGGGATTCACCGCCCGCGAAACGGAGATCATCGCTCAGGTGGCGCGTTATCACCGCAAGGCGGAACCCACCGAGAAACATTCCGAGTTCGCAGCGCTCAGCGCCATCGACCAGGCCAGGGTCCGGGCGATGGCGGCCCTGCTGAGGGTGGCCATCGGACTGGACCGCAATCACGACGGTGCGGTGGACACGATTGACGTTCGGTTCTCCAAGAAACGGGTGGAGATCATCGCCCACCCGATCAACGGCAGCGACTTGTCGGTTGAGGTCTTTGCGGCTGAGATGCGGGCCGATCTGCTGGCATCACTGCTGGGTCGCGAGGTCAGGATCACCGAGGCCGCCAAACCCGAATGAACAACAACTCGCTCGACTGATCAACGCGGGACGAATCTGCTGCCGCACGAGTCAGTCGACGTTCACCACCTCGACCGTCAGGGTGCCGGTTGGTGCCTCATAAGTGACCTTGTCCCCGGCGGCCGCACCGATCAGTGCCGTTCCCATTGGAGAGTTGGGTGAGACGACATGCAGGTCGTCATGGCGTTCCTCGATGCTGCCCACGAGATACTTCTCGATTTCATCATCGTCGTCACCCTCGTAGCGAATGCCCACGATGCTGCCGACCATGACCTCGTGGGAATCCCCCGACTCCACGACCACGGCGTCTTCGAGGATCTGCGCCACCGTGGCGATTCTGGCCTCCATCTTGGCCTTCTCCTCCTTGGCGGCGTGGTACTCGGCATTCTCTTTCAGGTCGCCGTGTTCGCGTGCTCGCTCGATCCGGTCGGCCAAGTCGATGCGGCCGTGTGATCGGAGATCCGCCAATTCGGCCTCGAGACGATCGTGGGCAGCCTGGGAGAGTTCGTGTGGATTCGCCATAGGTAAGCCATCGTATGACCCGCTATGATGCATGCGTGATCAAGGCGCAACGACTCAGCTCGGTAGTAGCCATTACGTAGCGCGCGCCCAACCGGCGTGCGCATTCAACCGTCCACCAGGTGGGCGGTTTTCTTTTGTACCCGTGGAAGTCTGGATTTGCAGAACATGACACATCGCATCGGAGTTGTCGGCGGAGACGGCATCGGACCTGAGGTCACCGAGCAGGCCATGGCGGTCATCGACGCGCTCGGTGTTGATTACGAAGCCGTGGAGTACGACCTGGGTGCCAGCCGATATCTGCTGGACGGCACCGTGCTTCCGGACGAGACCATGGATGAATGGCGCTCGCTCGACGCCATCCTGCTCGGTGCCGTGGGGGATCCCGCCCCCGGCCAGGCAGCTCCTCCGGGCCTGGTCGAACGCGGGATCCTGCTGCGAATGCGGTTCGAGCTCGATCAGTACATCAACTTGCGACCGTTCCGTCTGCCTCCGAAGGCGGACATGGAGGTGATTCGCGAGAACACCGAAGGTGCCTACGCCGGCGAGGGCGGCTTCCTTCGCAAGGGCACCGAGCATGAGATCGCCACCCAGGGTTCGGTGAACACCCGCATGGGCGTGGAGCGTTGTGTTCGCTTCGCCTTCGAGCGGGCGGCAAACACCGATCGTCAGCAGCTCCATCTGGTCCACAAAACCAACGTGTTGACCTATGCAGGTGACCTCTGGAGGCGCACATTCGATGAGGTCGCCGAGGAGTATCCGCAGGTCAGCACCGGTTACGACCACATCGATGCCGCGTGCATTCACTTCGTGGAGCGTCCGGAACGTTACGACGTGATAGTCACCGACAACCTCTTTGGTGACATCCTCACCGACCTTGGCGGGGCGATCTCCGGCGGTGTCGGATTCGCAGCTTCGGCCAACCTGAACCCGGCTCGCACGGGACCCTCCACGTTCGAGCCGGTCCACGGGACCGCTCCGGACATCGTTGGACAGAACAAGGCCAATCCGATCGCAGCAATCATCTCCGCAGGACTCATGTTGGAGTTCCTTGGCGAGGATGACGCCGCAGCGAGGGTCGCAGCAGCCTGTGAGAGGCCGGAGCAATACCGCGGAACGACCGAAGAAATCGGCCAGGCCGTCGCACAAGCGGCCGCTCAGGGCTGAGGGGAGCAATCATGCCAATCACTCCGACCAAGAACATCTGGATGAACGGTGAGATGGTGCCCTGGGAATCCGCCCAGATCCATGTCCTCACCCACACCCTCCACTACGGGACCGGCGTGTTCGAAGGAATCCGCGCCTATGAAACCCCTGACGGCCCGGGCATCTTCCGCCTGACCGATCACATGGAACGCCTGCACGAGTCGGCGAAGATCATGATGATGGATCTGCACTATTCCGTGGAAGAACTGGTCGAGGCCACGAAGGAGGTGGTTCGGGATTCCGGACTGCCCAGTTGCTACATCCGCCCGATTGTCTACTTCGGATATGGCGAAATGGGACTCAACACGCTGCCTTGTGAGACCGAGGTCGCCATCGCCTGCTGGCCTTGGGGCGCCTACCTCGGCGACGACGCAGTCACCAAGGGTGTGAGCATGAAGATCAGCTCCTGGACCCGTCACGAGCACAACACGATGCCGCCGGCGTCGAAGACCACCGGCAACTACGTGAACTCCTCACTGGCCAAGGTGGAAGCACTGCGGGCCGGCTACGACGAGGCAATCATGTTGAATCCACAGGGATTGGTTTCGGAGTGCACCGGCGAGAACATCTTCGCCTCCCGCGGCGGCCGATTCATCACGCCGCCGATGTCGGCCGGTGCCCTGGAAGGCATCACCTCCGACACGGTCATGAGGCTCGCCGATGAACTCGGAATCGAGATAGTCGTGTCCGATCTCGCCCGCTCCGATCTCTACATTTGCGAAGAGATGTTCGTCTGCGGGACTGCTGCGGAGGTATCCGCGGTGAACTCCGTTGACGACAGAGACATCCCGTGCCCGGGTCCGATGACCGTCGCGCTTGCCGACGCGTACGCCAAATGTGTTCGCGGCGAGATTCCGGAATTCAAGGACTGGATCGAAGTTGCCGACTGACACATCCACGATCGAGGAGTGAGATGATTGCCACCGGACTGGTTCCCGAGGGTTCACCGAGAAAAGTCGAAATCTTTGACACGACGCTGCGCGATGGAGCTCAGTTCGAGGGCATCTCGCTGACCGTGGACGACAAGCTCCGCGTTGCGGAGCAACTTGACTGGCTCGGTGTGCGCTGGATCGAGGGCGGTTATCCGCAGGCCAATCCCAAGGACGCCGAATTCTTCCGCCGAGCCGCATCAGGTGAGTTGAAGCTCGGCGACGCAACTCTTGTGGCCTTCGGATCCACCCGGCGAGCTGCGGGCCGCGTTGATGAGGACACAACCCTGGCCGCCCTGCTGGAGGCAGGGACGTCTGCGATATGCATCGTGGGCAAGAGCTCGGACTATCACGTGACCGAGGCACTTCGGACCACTCTCGACGAGGGTGTGGCGATGGTATCGGACTCGGTGGAGTTTCTTGCCGCCGCAGGCCGGGAGGTGCTTTTCGATGCAGAACACTTCTTCGATGGTTTCAAGGCCAACCCCGAATTCGCGCTTCGAATTCTCGAGGCCGCTGCGCTTGCGGGGGCGAGCCGTCTGGTCCTGTGCGACACCAACGGTGGTTCGCTTCCACACGAGGTCGAACAGATCACCAGAGCCGTCGCGTCTTATTTCTCAGGAGTCAACATCGGGATCCACACGCAGAACGACTCCGGTTGTGCGGTGGCCAATTCAGTTGCCGCTGTGGTTGGCGGAGCCACCCATGTGCAGGGAACGATCAATGGTTATGGGGAACGCACGGGCAACGCCAACCTGATAACGGTCATCCCCGACCTCACGCTCAAGCTCGGAATCGAGACCCTCCCCGAAGGCCGCCTGGACCGCCTCACAACCGTGTCGCGACATGTGGCAGAACTTGTGAACCTTCCGCCGCACCCGGCCGACCCATATGTTGGGTCCTCGGCCTTTGCCCACAAGGGTGGCCTCCACACGTCGGCCCTCGCGCGTTCCGGGGGTGCCTCCTATGAGCACATTGATCCGGCCGTGGTCGGCAACCACACCAGGGTGCTGGTGAGTGACCTGGGCGGACGCGCCGGAATGCGAATGAAGGCGGAGGAGTTCGGCATTGATCTCGACGACAAGGCCGCAGCCGAACTGTCCGAAACGGTGGCGGCGCTCGAATCCGGCGGATATGTGTTCGAGGCTGCGGACGCATCCCTGGAACTTCTGGTCAGACGGGCGACCGGCTGGGAGCCCGGTTACTGGCAGACCGAGGCCTATCGAGTGTCGAGTTATCACAGCGAGAGGGAGAACTCATTCGACGGCGAGGCCGAGCTGGCAACAGAGGCGACGGTCAAGATCTGGATCGATGGTCAGCGGGTGGCCGCCGTCGGCGAGGGAAACGGCCCGGTCAACGCGCTCGATGCGGCCCTCAGGGCAGCTCTCAACGGACGGTATCCCGCGTTGGAACGCATCCATCTCACAGACTTCCGGGTGCGCGTTCTTGACAGCCTCACCCCGGTCGGGATGGCCGACACCGCTTCGGTGGTGCGAGTCCTTGTTGAACACGCCGATGGAGAGAATTCCTGGACCACGATCGGGGTGTCACCCAACATCATCGAGGCTTCATGGGAAGCACTGGTCGAGGGCATCAACCATGGGTTGCTTCACAGCAACCCAGCCGGGCTACCTTGAACCCATGGGTGCTCCTGAACACGTCCCGACCTCGGCCACCGAACACGTGCGCAAGTACTCGTCGCCGCCGAGGCGTGCGGGGGAGTGGCGAGCCAACCGTCCGGGTGAGCTGAGCGGTCCCCAACCGGTTGGTGATGGACTGGGAACTCCGGGGCCCGACCAGGGATATGCGCTGAGATTGGCCAAACGATTCCGCGGGCAACTGAAGCTGAAGCCGGATGAGGCCGAAGCCGACGCCCTCGCAGGAGCTTCGGCCATCGCCATGAAGCGATCCGGGCTGTTGGGCCGGGCTCCGATTCTGCATGACATCGAGGCTGGTCTGGTGGTGTGGGGATTCCTCGACGCCACGGCGGATCCGGAATTGGTCAGGATCCGACGCGTCTGGTTCGAGGGTGTTCACAGCGAGCACCATTACCGGCAGCGCCGCAGAATTGTTGATGCCGTTCCGGCCGATCTGCTGAAGCAGAGCTCTGACGACATCGGCGTTGCCTACGTCGAGGGCTGGGCAGACTGTCTCGACCTCAACGCCTGAGCCCTGTTTGCACCAGAGCTGCACCAGAGGCGGCAACTATGGTCGTTTCGTGGACGTGCTGAGCGCAACCGGACTCGCTCGGAGATTCGGCGAACGCACCGCTGTGGACGACGTCAGTTTCGGCATCGCAGCGGGAGAGACCTACGGCCTGCTCGGTCCGAACGGCGCGGGCAAGACGACGACCATCTCCATGGTGTGCGGCCTTCTGGCGCCCGACTCCGGCACGGTGGTGATCAACGGCGACACGATGGCCACGGATCGGTGTCCGGCCAAGACGCACCTGGGTCTGGTACCACAGGAAATCGCTCTGTACCCCGACCTGTCGGGACGCGAGAACATGGAGTTCTTCGGTCGTCTCCAGGGATTGTCCGGTGCCAGGCTTGGCGAGCGCATCGATTCCGTGCTCGAACTCGTCGGACTTGCTGATCGTGGCGGTGAGAGAACCGATGATTACTCCGGTGGCATGAAGCGGCGCGCCAACATCGGCGTCGCGCTGCTGCACGAACCGGAGTTGTTGATCCTCGATGAGCCGACCGTGGGGGTCGACCCGCAGTCGCGCAACGCCATCCTCGATGGCATCGCGGACCTGCAGTCCTCGGGCATGGCCGTGCTCTACACCACCCACTACATGGAGGAGGCGGAGCGCCTGTGCGACCGTATCGGGGTGATGGACGAGGGCCGCCTCGTCGCTGAGGGCTCCACGGCGGAGCTCGTCTCGCTCGTTGGAGAGCACCCCGTGCTGCGCCTGGAAGGTGACGGGGACCTGAGGGTCGTGCAGTCCCGCCTCGCCGTGCTCGACGGTGTGATTGACTGCACCAGCGCCGAAGGCCGACTCGATGTTGTGGCCCAGGAATCCGCTGTTGTTCTCGGTGAAGTCCTGCAGATCGCGGAGCACAACGGCGTTCGGATAACGGCAGTCAGCGTCGACGAGCCGGATCTCGAGGACGTGTTCCTGCATCTCACCGGCAAGGCACTACGCGACTGACATGGCGTCCTCGACACTGACCTTGGCCGGCAACGGTATAAGGCGTGGGTTCCGCAGCCGTTCCCTGCTGCTCATGGGGATCGTGGGTCCCCTCATTCTCGGTTCGGTGCTTGCGCTTGCCTTCGGTTCCGGCGGCCCGACCATCTCCATCGGTCTGGTGAATCTCGACGACTCCGAACTGTCGAGCGGAATCGCTGACGGTCTCGCGGACGCCCTCGAAGGCAGTCAGTTGGAATTGACGCGCATTATCGCCGATGACCCCGGCGATCTCAGCGATGTGGAACGGATGGTGTCCGACGGCGAGATCGGGGCGGTGCTGGTGATCCCCGAGGGCTACGGCGCATCGGTGACCGCCACCCCGGAGACACTTCGTGTGATCGGAGCGGGTGACAACGCGATCGCCAGTTCGATCGTCAGCAGTATCGCGCGCTCGATCGCGGCCGGTACCGATCTGCAGCGAGCGGTCGTGGCAGGGTTCGTCGCGGCCGGAGTGGATCCGTCCCCAGTCCTCGATGACGGTCCGGTCGAACCGGTGATATCGGCCGAACAGGTGACCTTTGAGGGAAGATTCGACGCACCCCTGTATTTTGGCCCGCTCGCCATCTTCCTTTTTCTCGGCCTGGGAGTCACCGCTCGCACGTTGCTGCGCGACGAACACGATGGCATGCTCGCTCGGATTCGATCGGCTCCCGTTTCGACCCGCGACGTCGTCGCCGGTTCAGCCATCACGGTGATAGCCATGGGAGCACTCGCCTCGACCGCGGTCATCCTGGTATCCACCATCGTGTTCGGAGCGTCGTGGGGTGAGCCTCTGGAGGTCCTTGTCGTGATCGCTGCGTTCGTGGTGTCGATCGCCGGGCTGTTGGGTCTGATCGTGGGGATCGCAGCGACCGAGGCCCAAGCCGAGTCCTGGACCAACGTCATCGCCTTCACCTTCGCGGTGATCGGCGGTTCGTTCTTCGGCGGGGCACTGTTGCCGGGCATCCTCGGAACCATTGGCACGATGACGCCCAATGGGGCATCAATGCGGGCACTCATCGAGGTCGGCCCGGGTGGCCAGAGCCTGGGAGATGTCTGGTATCTGCTGGCGTGGTTGTTCGGTATGGGCATCGTGGGGATCATCGTCGGCGCCCGACTGTTTGCCCGGAGGTTGCGGTGAGCGACACAAGGACTCCCTCGGGGAGGAATTCGCGCTCAAGGAAGATTTCGCGATCGCGGACAGTGCGAACCGTGGTGGGGAACGACCTGCGCCGCCTCAGCCGCGACCGTCTTGCACTCTTCTTCGTGGCGGTACTGCCGTTCGTGCTGATCATCGCCATCGGCTCCTTCATTCCCGCCGAAGATGTGAACGTGGTCCTGGCCGTCGTCGATGACGACGGTGGGGCGATCGCGGATGAGCTGGTGTCGGCACTTGAGGAGACCGACGGGTTCGATGTGGATGCCTCCTATGGGCGTCGCGAAGCCGAGAGGGAGATTCGGATCGGCCGGTTGAATGGGGCAGTGCTCATTCCTGCGGGTTTCAGCGCCGATGTCGAGTCAGGAACCGGGTCAGTGGAGATCCTGGTCGATCCGACGGGTTCCTCGGCGATGCTGGTTCAGACGGCACTCAGCGAGGCGATCGACGACAAGGCTGCGCTGCTCACCATCGAACGTGAACTCGAGTCGGCAGGGGTCGCCGCTCCGTTGCCGGCGGCGAATGATGCTGTCGATGGCCTTGAGGAATCCGAGGTCGACCTGGAGATACTCGGCACCGAGTCCGGTGGTTCCAACTTCGCGTTCGTTGCCGGCGGTCAGATGATCCTGTTCATGTTCGTGAACTCGCTCACCGCCGCATCCGGGTTCATCGAGATGCGCCGCCTCGGGATTCTGGGCAGGGCGCTGGCCGGCCCGGTCGACGCGGGAGACATGCTGTTCGGGCTCGGCCTCTCGCGCTTCATCATCGCCACCTCCATGGCGGTGGTCATAGCGGCGTTGGCGGTGCTCGTCTATGGAGTGGACTGGGGCAGCCTGTTGGTGATGGCGTGTGTCATTGGTCTGTTCGGCCTCGTGGCGGCAGGCGCCAGCATGCTGATCGGCGCGATATTCAACGAACCGGATGCGGCTGTGAGCTTCGGGATTCCTGTGGGTCTCGCAATGGCGGCCCTGGGGGGCTGCATGTTCCCGCTGTTCCTCGCCCCGACCGCCATGCAGGTGGCCGCGAAG
>JAUXGW010000352.1 GCA_030621865.1 Actinomycetes bacterium | reverse complement strand
CTGCCACGAGCATCCAGTTCGCTGACGGTGCGACCGAGACCTGTGAGACTGTGGCCGCCGCCATCGCTTTCATCGCTTCCTTGCCTCCCGGCTGACTTCACACCGAAGAAGTTCACACGTAGGAACCGGGCTCAGGTCGCCCAGCCGGCGCTAATTCAGGAGTCGGACGGAGCAGTACACGCCCGAGATGATCCCGAACACCGGGAACATGCCCCATGTCACGTCCACGATTCCTCCTCATGCCGGGCTCCCACGACGTTCATGACGTGGACAGCGCATTGGCCGAGGCGATGATCGTTGCCAGTGCCATGACGCCCCAGATCGCCAGAAGTGTGAACCCCATCCGGATGTTCTGTGCGCTGCCGATTCTGTGACCACGGTGCTGCAATGCAACTCGGGTGAATATGCCCCGACCGGCGAAGTAGACATACATGCCGCCGCCGACAAGCCCGAAGTAGGCCCACGCCGACTCGCCAAGCAGGAGCAGCACACCGGCGACGAGCATCGTCCACAGGGTGAGTGTGTCCCACAGCGCTTCGCCGCGGATGTCGGCGAAGTACGCCGGTTCCACCGTCTCCTTTGATTCTGTGAGCGTCAGCCGTACGGCGGTCGAGGGCGCGAACCATACGATCACCTGACCGCCCCAGCACAGCAGCGACAGCACCACGAGCACGATGCCCCAGGCGACGTCCATCGTCGGACTCCTCTCGATCAGGCCGAACTGGATCTGTCCCAGGCACCCAAAGTACCGCGGATCAGACCCCAGATAGTGGTGTCGCAGGTCCACGTTGATCGATCCGTGGACACAGAACCATTTGCTGACCTTCGGATACAGAATCTCTTGACATGAGAACTCGCATCCGTCATAGTCCTGACTATGTTCGGAAAACCGAGAACCGTAAGGGGTACCGATAAGTGTCAGGTTTCGACACGATGACTGTGCAACCCGAGGTTGAGGTCACTGGGTCGGCGCCCCTCGATCGGCGGGCTGTCCGCCGCCAGGAGAGCAAGGACGAAATCATCGCCGCGGCCTGGGATCTTGTTCGCGATCAGGGCCTTGCAGGCCTCACGATGCGCGATCTGGGGAAACGGGTCGGGATGAAGGCGCAGTCGATCTACTCGTATTTCGCCTCGAAGCACGAGATCTATGACGCCATGTTCCACCAGGGGTATCTGGCGTTCGCCGCAGCCACGGCAGACGTCTGGGCCATCCCCGGCAGTGAGGCCGAAGTCGCGGAAGATCCGCTCGGGGATGCCCGGCGGGCTGCCCACAGCTTCTTCGAATTCTGTACTTCCGACCCGGTTCGATATCAGCTGCTGTTCCAGCGGACCATTCCCGACTTCGTGCCTTCCGACGAGAGCTTCGCCGTGGCCGTGGCGGCCTACGACGCGATGGCGGCAAAGTTGGCGGGTTTCGGCGTGACCGATCCAGAGTCCGTGGACTTGTGGACCGCTGTCCTCACCGGTCTCAGCGATCAGCAGATCTCGAACGATCCCGGAGGAGACCGTTGGGAGCGCGTCATCGACCGGGCGGTCGAGATGGCATTACGCGAGATCGCCCCTCATCTGTTCGAACCGTCAACACCCAGCCCGTGAACAGCAAGCCCGCCAACAGACAAACCGTCAACAGGAAGAAGGAAGCAACAATGAATTCCACCGTCATCGACGTCACCGGCACGGGTCGTCTTTCCCACGATGAGGCGATGCAGCTGCAGGCCGTCGAGCTCGAAAGGACCTTGGCCCTGCTCGGGTCATTGGATGAAGCCGACTGGTCGGTGCAGACCGAGTGTCCGGACTGGGACGTCCGCCGCATGTACCTGCATGTGCTGGGTGCCTGTGACGCCGCCGCCTCGATGAGGGAGAACGTGCATCAGATGTTGGCTGCAAAGCGTCACCAGAAGTCCGAGGGCGGCCCGCTCGAAGCCGGACTCTCCGCGGTGCAGGTGCGTGAACGGCTGGACCTTGATCCCGACGAACTCCTCGATCGCCTCACCGCCGTTGCACCGGTCACGGTCCGCAAGCGCACGAAGATGCCTTCAGTCATGCGCCGCATGAAAATGAAGATCGACGGTCCGGTCATCGAGACCTGGGAGTTGGGTTACCTCGTTGACACCATCTACCTGCGTGACCTCTGGATGCACCGCGTCGATGTGGCCCGGGCCACCGGGCGAGAGCTCGAACTCAGCAGCGAACACGACGG
>JAUXGW010000297.1 GCA_030621865.1 Actinomycetes bacterium | reverse complement strand
CGCGCAGCTTTGCCGGATTCTCTGCGGCAACGTTGCGGGATTCGGTCGGGTCTTCGGTGATGTTAAACAACTCCCAACCAGTCGTCTCGAGGTCTGCGAGCGTCTCCTGCGAAATGGGGCCACCAAACTGGCGGCCCTTCTTCGCCCCCTCGGTGAAGCTGGAGCCGGGCCATCCGCATACGGCCCGCCAACCGTCATGGTCGATGGCCCGGCCACCGAACATCTCGAAGTACTGCGTCTTGTGCAGAGTCTCAGCCTCGGGATCATCGAACGAACTGGCGAACGAGACACCCTCCAGCGAGGACTGGGTCACACCCCGGACGGTTTCTGGCGGCTCGATGCCCAGCACGTCGAGCACCGTCGGAACCATGTCGATGGCATGGGCGTACTGGGTGCGCACCTCGCCTCGAGCTTTGATACCGGCGGGCCACGACATGATGAACGGATCCGTGGACCCACCGCGATAGATCTCACGCTTCCAGCGGCGGAACGGTGTGTCACCGGCCCACGCCCAACCCCAGGCGTAGTGGTTGTACGAGCGGGGCCCACCCAGTTCGTCGATCTTGGCCAGGTTGTCTTCGAGCGACTCCGCAACGTTGTTAAAGAACATCATCTCGTTTGTGGAGCCCACCGGCCCACCCTCGGGGGAGGCGCCGTTGTCTGAGATGACCATGATCAGGGTGTTGTCCAGCTCTCCGATTCGCTCGAGTGTGTCGAGGATGCGTCCGAAATGGTAGTCGGTGTGCTCTACGAATCCGGCGTACACCTCCATCATCCGGGTGTACAGCGTCTTCTCGTCGTCCGAAAGCGAGTCCCACTCGGGAACGTCGGGATCGCGCTCTGGAAGCACCGCGTGGGCGGGAACGATGCCCATCTCTTTCTGACGAGCGAACGTGGTCTCGCGGTAGGCGTCCCAGCCATCGTCAAACTCACCCTTGTACTTGTCCGTCCATTCCTTGAAGATGTGATGCGGCGCATGCCCACAGCCCGTGGAGTAGTACGTGAAGAAGGGCCGCTCCGGTGCGGCAACGTGCGCCTCAAGGATCATTTTGATCGCCTGGTCCGCCAGGTCCTCGGAGACGTGATAGCCATCCTCCGGCAACCCGGGCGGATCGATCGCCGTGTTGTCTTGCGTGAGGTCGGGGTACCACTGATTGGTCTCCCCACCCAGGAAGCCGTAGTAGCGCTCGAAGCCCCTGCCCACCGGCCAGTGGTGCGTCGGGCCGGCCGCCGTGTTCTCCTCCGATGGGCTCAGGTGCCATTTGCCGATACAGAAGGTGTTGTAGCCGTGCTCGAGGAGCATCTCGGGCACCATGCCGTTCTCAAAGGGCATGCGGCAATCGTAGCCGGGAAAACCGGTGGCCGTTTCCATGATGGCAGCCACCCCGTTTGAATGGTGATTGCGCCCGGTGAGGATGCAGGAGCGGGTCGGTGAGCACACCGCCGTGGTGTGCATGTTTACGTAGCGCAGGCCCATGTCGGCGATGCGATCGAGGTTCGGCGTCCGGACGCGCCCTCCAAACGGGGAGAGCTGCCCGTAGCCGACATCGTCGAGCACGTAGAACAATACATTGGGTGCGCCTTCCTTCGCCCGGATAGGTTCGGGCCACGCGGGTGACGAGTCCTCGGTGGTGAGACCGATTACGCCAGGAAACTGGGAACCTTGTGGATATTCAATTACAGTCATTTTTGTATCTCCTTTCGAGTTTTAGAGTTTTGATACTTGCTGTCGGTCGTGCTTCATCCAGGGCGCTGCCGTCGAAACGTGCCTCTCCGAACGCTAGCACCACGACGTCGATTGGTCCATGCTATATCATTTGTTCAACCCTCCCTTGCACGTTTTTTCGATGAGCATTTTTCGCTCAGAACCGCCCCCTTGTGCGACGGGAAACCCTGCGCCCCGTGCCGTGCATCGTGCTACCCGTTGTCTTCTCGGTATAAGAACCTCCTTCCTATGGCTTTTCGTCAGTTACGGGCACCGAACATCAACAGAGGTGTGCCATCGGTATCTAGCATCATCAGTATTCCGCCCAGCCTAAAGTAGTAGGCGACCGAGCCAAGCGCCGTAAAGTATGCCTGCTCCTGATCCATGATGCCTTCAGGTTCAGTACATGATTCCAGTTCTGCGGCAACCGGCTCGAAGGTCAACGTGGGCAGTTCGGCATAGGTATCGGTTGCCTCCACAACCTTCTCGATCTGGAGATCGCCCTCATAGCCCACCGTGTAGTCGCTACATCCGCCGGATCCGAATGCCTCCCCCCCCTCGCCAAAGTTAAGGGTCGTCACAGAGGTGGGGACGACAGGAGCCCACTGTTCGGAGTCTGCCACCCACCAGAACGCCAATGCCCACTCAGTACCCAGCACCGGCACCGGCATCGCCGAGCTGTGGGTTAGTAGCCGCTGGTTGTCCACGGTATCGGCGATGAGTTGCTCCCCCTTGAGCCGGTATTCGGTTACGTTCAACAGACTCGAGCCATACAGCGCCGACTGTTCGTAGAGCTCTTGAGGCCCACACACGACGCGTGTGGTTGCCGGAGTCTGCATGCGCAGTTCGCCGCCGGTGTTCGCCGAGTAGACACCCTGGAACCAGTTGCAGCCGTCAAAGCCAGCGTAGCGGTCCCAGAAGTAGACCACAGTCGCCCGTGTATCCGGGAGCATGGGCAAGGGCTCTTCAGGCGGTCCAAAGTAGTCCAAGTCCCACGCTGTGGCAGCCAGGGGATAGGCAGCTTCGAACTCCTCCACGGCGGCCTCTGCCGTTGCCACAGCCTCGGTTGGGCTGGGAGTCGGTTCTGGCTCCGTCATCCCGCAGCCCGCTGCCAGCGCGAGCAGTACGACGATCACAATGCTCACCAAAATCGAACGCCAAGTTGTCTGATCCATGAGTACT
>JAUXGW010000344.1 GCA_030621865.1 Actinomycetes bacterium | reverse complement strand
TCCTTCACGTAGTAGCTGATCGGGAAATGATCTCCCACGGGCTGATCTTTCAGGAAGCCGTCCATGGCCCCCTTGTTGTACTGGGTCTCCATCGCCTGCCAGATGTGGAAGGGATCCTGAAGGTCACAGCCCTGCCAGTCCGGAGCGATGTTGTAGGTGTCCTGGCTCTTGCCGGCTGAGTCGACATAACTCAATCCCGCCTGTTTGCCATCCGCGCCGGGCAGCCAGCCTAGGAAGTGATCGAAGGACCGGTTCTCCATCATGAGAATCACCACAGTGTCAAACGGTGCATCGGCGGCAGCCGGCAGCTTCGATGACCCTGATCCGCCGGAGTCCGACGCACCGTTGTCCGAGCTGTCGTCGCTGCATGCCGCCAATCCGGCAACCGTCGCCGAGATCCCGGCTGCTTCCAAGAATTGCCTGCGTGTGAAGCCCATGGGATTGACGCTATCGGCGGCCCGGGAGTGTGCGACGGACAGTCTGGCGGAAGTCCGGCAAATTCGGCGCCGAAGTGGCTCTGCGAGGGCAATTTTGGAGCGGCCAGAGGGAATCGAACCCTCGTCATCAGGATGGAAGCCTGAAGCTTTACCACTAAGCTATGGCCGCAGTAGCGGCGAGCTTAGACGGGGGAGTTGACCTTCGCTAAGTCACGACTGCGTCAGTTCCCCGGTTCTCCGATGGCGTCCATTTCGCCGGCCGGCTGTGGATCTGGGTCGAGTCAAACGGAGCGACCATCCGGCATCCATGAGGGCTGTTCCCCAGCCGGATTTCTTCCGCGCCAGAGCTTTGATGGGTAATTCGTCCCGGCTGTTTTGAGTCCTGTCGTGAGACCCGTACGATTGCCTGATGCGCATCCCCCGTACAGCCCTTGTTGCCCTGTTGCCGCTTGGCCTTGCCATCGGCCTCGCTGCCTGCGGAGAGAGCGACAGCAGTGCTCCCAATGACAGGGATGACGCCTCCGATGAGGCGGTGGAATCCGAAGAGACGGTTGAAGAGGTGGAGTACGAGGACTACACGGACTCCGACGAGGTCCTGGTCGAAGCCACTGACAATCGGTTCACGGATCAGTACGTGGAGGTCAAGGCCGGAACCACGGTCGAGTTCGTCAACGACGGTCTCAACCCGCACAACGTGTTTCCGTCCGAGGATGATGCCTTCGAGCCCATCGAAACCGAAAACTTCGATTCGGGGGACGAGGGTTCGGTGACCTTCGATGAGACCGGTGAGTTCCTGTATTACTGCACACTCCACGGAACCAGGACCAAGGGGATGGTCGGCCGCGTGAACGTGGTCGAGTGACTGGGTGACAGTGACCGGGCGGCCCTGAGCCAACAACCACAGCAGTGTGATTGCTGCGGTAGGGCGATCACTGCGGGCTTGCGATCACTGCAGCAGGGCGTCGTCGTCCTTGTTGTTGTTCAGGTTGCACACCACATTGCGGTGAATGCAGGCTTCGATCTCACGTTTGAGTCCCTCGGGTTCCCACGCATTGAGGAAGTCGCCGTGAGCGGAGTAGACGTGACCCGATGCCAGTCGGAAGTCGTGTCCCGAACCTGCGACCGGGTACTTGATCGCCGTCGTCAGCTGTGGAATGTGCACCGGATGTGATGATGGACATTCTCCGTCGGTTGAGTACGTGACATGCGCCTGGTGATCGTCGCTGTCGATGTGAACGCCGTCCCAGCAATCCTGGAAAGTCAGGTTCAGATGCAGCGGGCTCTGATCTGCACAGTCGCGCGGCATGGGTGTGAGTACCGGATCGATGCCGCAGGTCCACCCGGCAGCGTCACCCACCTGTGGTGACGCTGCAGTTTGATCGCCGGCGATCATCGCCAGGCCGAACGGGAACGGTTCGACATCCGTTGGTGTCACACCGGGCGCAGCGCGGTAGTAGGCGATTGCCTCCACAGGTTCCACGATCTCGTCGTGGTCGTACAGCGTCGGCTGCCAATAGGCGGCCTTGTCGGCGGTCTTGTTGCAGGTGGTTTCACCTGCAACGAGCTGCTCCGGTGTGGAGAACGCGTTTGTGTCGACGGCACCATAGAAATCATGGCGGTGAGAACGGCCGGGGTGCTGATAGTGAACGATCGGGTCATCCGGTGCCGAGTGGCTGTAGGCGCATTTCGCGATGAACTGCCCGACGCGTCCCTGGGGGCCCGTGTGACGCTGCGGAGTTGGGTATTCCCCGGTCGGACTCGGAGCCCGCGATGCGTGCAGATGGACACTTTCGGAGGCCGGCGGTGACAGCGCAATCGCTGCCACCGCCGATCCGAT
>JAUXGW010000104.1 GCA_030621865.1 Actinomycetes bacterium | reverse complement strand
GGCTTGCCGGAGGTGTCCCGGGTGATTGTCCAACCCCGCGCGAGTGCATGCGCTGGATCGTTGGCCCCGACGAGTGCCGCAGAATTGTCCAGCCGTTCACCCCAGTCGGTGATCTGTTTTTGGCTCTGTCTTTCCAGAAGCGCGGTCAGCGGTTCGAGCGTCCTCTCGCCAAGTTTGAGCGTTTGGCCGGTTGCCGTGGTGAGTCGGTTCAACCGTTCGGTCAGTATCTGTGTTTCACGGGCGGCGTGCGTTCGAGTTGCCAGTGCCAGAATTCTGCCTTGCCGGCGGTTGGCGTCCTGCGCCCGGACCAGCAACTCCAGCGCCGCCGTCTGGAGGAACTGCGAGGCCGAATCGACGTCTGCGAGCCAACGGGCAGCGTCTTCGCGAAGGAATCCTCCGCAAGCGGTCGGGGTCTTGAAGTCGGTGTGAGAGACCTGGCCCACCACGGTGTTGTCGGTTTCGTGGCCGATCCCGGTGAGCACGGGAAGGGTGCAGAGTGCCACAGCACGTGCAATTGTCTCTCCGTCGAAGGGCCTGAGGTCGAGCGCTGATCCTCCGCCGCGCACCAGCACCACGGCATCCACGCCAAGCGATTCGGCAGTGTGCAACGCCGACACGATTGTCGGTGCTGCGTGGGCACCCTGGGTGCGGGCGTCGAGCAGCCGGACCCGGAATGCGAATCCGCTCTGTTTCAACTCCTCCATCACGTCTGCCTCTGCTGCGCTGCCCTTTGAGGTGACGAGTGCGATGTCGAGCAACGGACTGGGCAGCGGGAGCAGCGAGTTCTTCTCCAGCAGCCCGTCGGCGGCCAATGCCCGAAGTGACTTCTCACGCTCCTGGGCCATGACCCCGAGGGTGTACATCACGTCGATGTCGGACATCTCGAGCTGGATTTCGCTGCGAGGGCCGAATGACCGGAGACGACCTCGAATTCGCAGGGTTGCGCCGTCGCGAAGCAGCAACGGCGAATCTGCCTGGTTGATCTTGCGGTTCACCAGAAGTCGGGCGGTGTTCGACAGGCGAACCGAGATCTTCTCAGGGTTGTGATTGTTCTCCACCGGGTTGTCCGGGTCGGCCGATTCGACCAGATCGAAGAACCTCCAGCCGCTGCCCCATTTCTTCAGGTTCTGAACCTCTCCGGTGACCCAGACGGTTCCGATTGCCTCCTTCAGCAGGGCATTGATTCGTTTGTGCAGATCGCCGACCGTCCACGTGTCGGTTCCCTCAGGGTGGAGTCCGGAGCCATCCTTGTTCGAGGTTTCCGGAGGCTCAGACTCGAAGAGGGTCATTCGGTCACTCTTCGTCGTGACGAACAACCAGGACCGGGCGCTTCGTGTGTCGCACCACGTATTCACTCACTGAGCCGATCAGAACCCGCGAAAGGAATCCGTGTCCATGGGAGCCGACAACGATCACATCAGCGTCGACCTCGTCGGCCACATGGATGATCATCTGCCCGGATGCACCTTCCACGAGTTCGGTGTCCACGTCCTGTCCCTCGAGGCCAAGGGCGGCCTTCGTGTCACTCAGGTCGTGATCACCCTCTTTGAGGATGGTCGTTCGAGCTTCTTCGGACTCCTCCGGGGTGAGGAGGTTGCCCTCCATCCCGCCGGCGCCGGAGTCGTCGGCCACTGAGGTGTCGGCCACGCTCAGCAGCGTGACCTGATCCGGCTGGAGCAACGCCAACGCCTTGCGGGCGGCGTCAATTGAAACCTCGGATCCGTCGGTGGCGATCAAGGCGTGCATGTTGGTTCTCCTCGGTTGTTCCGGGTTCTCGGCCTGTATGGCCGCAATCCCCGGACTTCACACAATAGATCTCAGTCGGAAACGAGGGTTCGGTACAACTCGGCATAGAGGCCGTCAACGGCGAGAAGTTCATGGTGCTTGCCGGTTTCCACGATTCGACCTTCGTCCAGCACAAGAATGTTATCGGCAGATGTGACTGTGGAGAGGCGGTGGGCAATGACCAGCGCCGTGCGGTTCTCCAACGCCACCGAGAGCGCCTCCTGGATTGCGGCCTCGTTCTCCGCATCCAGGCTGCTGGTGGCCTCATCGAGGACGACCACCGCTGGATCCTTCAGCAGGAGCCGGGCGATGGCGACTCGTTGTTTCTCCCCACCTGAGAGGCGATAACCACGTTCGCCCACCATTGTGTCGAAGCCATCGGGCAATTCGTCGATCACATCCATGATGCGAGCGGCACGACAGGCCTCAACCAGTTGATCCGTGGTGGCGTCGGGCCGCGCGTATTTGAGGTTGTTCCCCACGGTGTCGTGAAACAGGTGGGGATCCTGGGCGACCACGCCGATGGCTGAGCGAAGACTGTCGAGATCAAGATCACGGACATCGTTGCCGTCGATGCGAACCGCGCCGGAGGTCACGTCGTACAAGCGGGGAAGAAGCGAGGCAACGGTCGACTTGCCGGCTCCGGAGGGACCTACCAATGCCACGGTTTCGCCCGGTGCGATGTCCACATTGAGGTCGTGGAGTATCTGCTTCGCAGCGCCGCTCTCCGATGGACCCGCTCCGATCTCCAGCGAAGCGATTGATGCCGACTGGGGATAGCTGAAGTCAACGTGCTGGAATTCGATGCGGCCGAGGGGATCGGAGAGCACGATCGGGTCGGGGGGATTCGTGATCGGGTTGGGTTCATCGAGGACTTCGAAGACCCGCTCGAAACTGACGAAAGCACTCATCACGTCAACGCGTGCGTTCGTGAGGCTCGTGAGCGGCTCGTATATGCGGGTCACGAGAGTCGCCAGCGCAACAAGCGCTCCGGCGGTGATGGCCCCGCTGATCACCTGCCGTCCGCCGAGCCAGTACACAGCAGCAACACCGATCGCTCCCACCAAGCCCATCGTGGCCATGAAAGCCCTCGTGAAGATCGCCGTTCTCACCCCGATGTCGCGCACGCTCGAGGCTCTGCGGGAGAACTCGGAGCTCTCGTCGGCGTGCCTCCCGAACAGTTTCACCAGCAGTGCCCCGGCTACCCCGAAGCGCTCCGTCATCTGAGCGTTCATTTCGGCGTTGAGCTGCATGGAGTCGCGCGTGTAGCTCTGGAGCGTGCGGCCAACCCGTTTGGCCGGGATCAGAAACAGCGGCAGCAGAATCACCGTCACGAGGGTGATGCGCCAGTCGAGTGCGATCATCGCGATCACCGTGGTGATCAGGGTGATCACATTGGACACGACCGTTCCCAAAGTCCCAGTGACTGCCCGTTGGGCTCCGATCACATCGTTGTTGAGTCGGCTGACCAACGCGCCTGTCTGGGATCTCGTGAAGAACTGAAGGGGCATTCGCTGGACGTGATCGAAGAGTGCCTTGCGAAGGTCGTAGATGAGTCCTTCGCCGATTCGTGCGGACCAGCCCCGTTCAAGCAATGAAGCGACCCATGTTCCAACCGCCGCGGCCGCCACCAGCAGGGCTTGTTTGGTCAAGCGCGCGGAATCACCATCGGGCAAGGTTTCGTCGATGATCGACTTGAAGACGAGAGGAGCCACCAACGCGAGCAGCGCTGCTGCCACGATTGCCAGTACGAAACCGACCAGTTGCTTCTTGTACGGGGAGGCCCACTCCCAGACCCGTCTGACCGTGGCGCGTTCAATGGTGGCGTCTTCGGTGCTGGCTGGGTCTTGGTGGAGCATTCGCATCATGGACATGGACACGACACTTGACCGTAACGGGCTATGCGTTGGCCTGTCGCCGAGGGCAAGCTGACATGGTGATTTTCGCCACAGCCGCCAACCGCCGGGCCCGCACACTTCTGGCCTACCTCAGCGTTGCGATCCTCTTGTGGGTTCTGTTCCCGGCGCACGTCGCAGCTGCAGTCGTCCAGGGCGCTGAGTCAGTGGAATCTGCGATGACATGGTGGAAGGCGGTGATCCTCGGAGCGGTCGAGGGTCTCACCGAGTACGTACCGGTTTCATCAACGGGCCATCTGCTCATCGTGTCCCGGCTTCTTGGCTTGAGCGACAACGCCGCCGATCAGGCTGCTGCCAACACCTACGCGATCGCCATCCAGTTCGGCGCCATCGTCGCCGTGGCTGGGCTTTTCTGGAAACGATTCCGGGACATGGTGCTCGGTCTGTTCGGCAGATCCGAATCTGGCAGGCACCTGTTGATCATCACGATGATTGCCTTCGTGCCGGCCGCAGTGGTCGGGCTCCTCTTTGACGATGCCATCGAGGATGCGTTGTTCGGCCCGGGGCCGATCATTGGTGCGTGGATTGTCGGCGGGCTTCTGATTCTGGGGCTGGAACGTGCCGGCAAGATTCCGCATGGCAAACGCCCCGATGGCACCGATCCAGTTCTGGCGATCACCTACAAGCAAGCCCTGGTCACTGGTCTGGCCCAGGTCGCGGCGCTCTGGCCGGGAACAAGTCGATCCCTGGCCACGATTCTCGGAGCGTTGCTCGTCGGCGTCGGGATGGCAGCCGCGGTGGAATTCAGCTTCATTCTCGGATTTGTCACCCTCACCGCGGCCACGGTGTATTCACTGCTCAAGGACGGTGGTGACCTTTTCGATCAGTTCGGCTACCTGAATCCCCTGATCGGTCTGCTGTCGGCCTTCTTCTTCGCTGTCATCGCGATCAAGTGGATGATCCTGTATCTGGAAAACAACAGTCTCGCGATCTTCGGTTGGTACCGACTTGTCATCGCTGCCCTGGCCCTCGGGCTGCTTGCGCTGGGCTGGATTTGAACACGAGTTTGCCCACTGGCACCTTGCCGAGCAACGAGGCTCCAACTGCTGGACGGCCGGATGCACTCGAGTGGATTGCGGTGGGTTCGTTCGTCGTCGCGATGCTGATCGCGATGGTCGCTGCAGTCCGATCTGGATGGATCCCGTTTGCTGATGAGGCGCTGATCGAGTTGCGGGTTCGCGACGTGCCTTCCCACCTGCCTCTGGTGGGTGTCTATTCCCGATTCGGCTGGAATCACCCCGGCCCCACGCAGTTCTACCTGCTGGCACCGTTCTACTGGATCGGTCGGTCGTCCTCATCAGCTTTGGTGGTCGGCACGCTCACGTTTCATACAACGTTTGGACTGCTGGCCTGGTGGGCTGCCAGACGTATTGATCGCCTGACGGGATTGCTGGTGCTGGCCGCGAGCGTCGCATTGGTTGCATCGACACATGGGTTCCTCGTCAGGACTCCCTGGAATCCGTATCTTGTGCTTCTCGGTGGAGTCGCTTTGGTGAGCTTGGCCTGGTCATCCGCGGAGCGGGAAACGCTCGGACTCATCCTGTTCCTTCCGATCGCTTCTCTGCTGATACAAACCCACATCGTCAGCGCACCGGCGATCGTATTGACCGTGGTTGCCGCCGCTGCGGTCATGATCAGCCCGCGTAGGTCGGACTCGTTGCCGATCCCCTGGACTTCGGCGGCCATCGGTGTCTCGATCGCCCTTCTTCTCTGGGTCCCTCCCCTGATTCAACAACTGGCAGGCGAGAACGGGAATCTAAACTTGCTTGTGGAGAATGGTGGGGGAGAAGGCCGACCGGCGGGGATCTCTGCTTCTCTGGGTTCGCTGTCGCAGGCGTTTGGTCCGTGGCCGAGCGGGCTGAGGTCGGGAGACGTGTATGACGTGGTTGTGGACACGTCCTATGTGGTCCCGATCTGGCTGGTGATCCCGATCCTTGGACTCTGGCTGTCTGTCAGGAACCACAATTGGCGGTTCGTGCGGGGATTGGCCATCTGTGCCGCGTCTCTTGCGGGCGTCACGATCTCGGTGGCCATGATCACTGGCGGTGTTTTCAAATACCTCACCGTGGTGTCCCGCCCACTGGTTGCTGCGACGTTGGCGATCGGCCTGGGTTCGATTCTGGTGAATCTGAGTGATCGGATCTTGAAGCAGGTGCGGTGGGCAGTCTGCGCCGTTGTGATCGGTCTTTCGATCGCAGTCGGGGTCTCACAGATTCGTGCCGACAATCCAGCGGATTCGTATGCGCCCACGGTGAGCGCCCTGACGGAAGCAGTGGAGAGCGAAGCATCCTCGGGCAGCATCTCGATTGGATCCGAGCCTGATCCCCGATCCGTCCGGGTAACTGAGGCTGTCATGCTCCAACTGGAACGGGATGGTCATGTCGTTGGGAATCCCGCGGCCGGCGCCAACGTGGTGGGTGCTCATCGCACGGAGGGAGAATCTGAGTATTCGATTTTCATCGCACCGGTCGGGATGGTCGATCAGCTCACAGAGGACGGCTGGACCATCCTGCGGGTGTATCAGCCCCTCACCAGAGCCGAAGCCGAGGAGATTGCCGATCTCGAGGACGAGGAAGCGGCCCTCCGCGAGAGTCTGGAGTCAGCACCGGAATCTCCTGAGCCGACTGAAGTGACCTATCGCCTGCTCGAGATCGTGGAGCGGGTTCGGGAAATCGAGGACGGACGAGTCCCGATGCTTGTTGCCGGCAGGCCGACGCTGTAGGCGTTTCCTGCCGCGGCGCCCACTTCTGGTGCTTTGCTGGACGAAACAGGGAATCCCCGGACGGTTTGTCGGAGGATTCCCCATGTCTCGCAGGGTTCTTTTTGGCGGAGAGTGAGGGATTCGAACCCTCGGAGACCTTGCGACCTCAACGGTGTTCGAGACCGTCCCATTCGTCCGCTCTGGCAACTCTCCGCCCACGACGATACTTGCCGGGTGCCCATGAGGCTAGGTGCGGTTCCTTCGCTGCTCGAAGAAGCTGCGCAGCAAATGTGAGCACTCCTGCTCCAGAATGTCCCGTTGCACCGGGAACTCGTGATTGAGGCGCGGATCTTGCCCGAGGTTGTAGAAGGTTCCGAGTGCTCCTGCTTCATCGTTCGAGGCTCCTTGAACAACACCACCGATCCGCGAAGCCCACAGTGCGCCGGCGCACATCGGACACGGCTCCAGGGTGACCACCAACAAGCAGTCCTGAAGGCGCCATCGGCCAAGGTGTTTCGAAGCGGATCGCAGAGCGAGGATCTCGGCGTGTGCCGTGGGGTCCTGCAGCTGTTCGCGACGGTTGAATCCCGTACCGATCACCTGCGGCTCGGTCACCATGTGCATCACCACCGCACCGATCGGAACCTCTCCGGCATCCGCAGCCGACTCTGCTTCCGCCAGGGCTTGGCGCATCCAGAGTTCGGCCTCAGAACTGGTCGGTTTCGGGAGATGCGACGCGGGTTCATCGCCGGTGATGGACATCAACAAGAGATTGTCACCATTTGTGTCAGGGAGTGAAGCTGCTTTGCGGCAAGCTGAGAGCGTGAGTACCGAGGAAGCCCCTGAAGACGAATCCACTAAGCACGAGTCTGCCGATGACGACGGGTCGGCCGGCCCGGCTGACAGCGACTCCGACAGTGACTCAGGTTCAGAAGGAATACGGGATCTGGAAGGTGATCAGGTCTCCGACGGCAATCAGCACGAAGACGCCCTCACGGACGCGGATCTGGCCGGAGCGGAGGTTCTTGCTGCGCACATCGCTGAACTGGTGGGCCTCGATCCGCCTCACTTCGACCGCAGTGTCATCACCGAGGCGATCGGCCGCTCCTCTGAAGACACCACCAAGTGGTGGCGTGCCATGGGATTGGTCGAAGTCCCCGACGGCGTGGTGGCCTTTGGGGAGGACGACCGGGCCATGGCAGCGAGCATGGCCAACCTGCTCTCGGCTGAACCGTTTGCCGAATCGCAGATCCTGAGGCTGGCCCGACTCCAGGGAGCCAGTTCCGCTCGGATGGCCGACGCCCAGATGGAGCTCATGGAGTGGCTGATGGTTCGGGCGGGTGTCTCCGTTGACGATCCCTTGGCGCGCACCGAATTGCTCGAGGATCCAGCGATCCAGCAACTCATCGAGATCTATGAGGCATCGATTCTCTACATCTGGCGGCGACACCTGTACGGCGCCATGGGTCGCTGGATAGGTGCGGACGACGACGACAACATCGAGGTTGTCGGCTTCGTGGACATAGCGGAGTTCTCCTCTTTCAGTCGCGAGATGGAACCGGAGGAATTGACTGCGGTAGTCGAGGTGTTCGAGCAGTCTGCGATGGATCTGGTATCCACCCACGATGGACGTGTTGTGAAGTTCATCGGCGATGGTGTGATGTTCGTTGCAGACACCGTTGGATCAGCGGTGGAGATTGCGCTCAGCCTCCAGGAACGAATGAGGGAGCAGGACCCTCCGATCTGGTTGCACAGCGGGGTGGCAGAAGGACCGGTGGTCACCATCGGCGGAGACGTATTCGGCAACACAGTGAACCTTGCGAGCCGGCTTTCGGAGACCGCCCGCAAAGGTCGGGTACTCGTGCCTCGCGATTCGGTGGGTGATCTGGCGGAACGTGAGGATCTTCAGGTTCAGAGGGTTCGCCGGGTTTCAGAACTCAAGGGTGTCGGTCGTACACATCTGAGCAGCATCTGCCGATTGTCGCCGGAGAAGATCCAGGCGGCTCGCGACAAGGCTGCCAGGGAAGAGTTGGCCCGCAAGGAAGAGTTGGCCCGCGAGGAGGAGAA
>JAUXGW010000071.1 GCA_030621865.1 Actinomycetes bacterium | reverse complement strand
TCAGCCAATCCGATTGTGGACAAGCGGTGCGCAATCAGGATCGTGGTGCGGCCTTCCCGCCTCACGCGGAGCGCGTCGTGGATCCTGGCTTCCACCTCCACGTCGATCGCGCTGGTTGCGTCGTCCAGCACCAGCACGGCGGGATCCAGGAGGAGCGCCCGCCCCAAAGCAATTCTCTGTCTCTGGCCGCCTGAAAGCGTGTATCCGCGTTCGCCGACCACCGTGGAATAGCCGTCCTCGAGATTCTCAATGAATCCGTGTGCATCAACCGCTTGCGCCACGGCCTCGATCTCGGCCTGATCCACGCCGGGCCGACCAAAGGCGAGATTGTCGCGAACCGGAACCGAGAACAGGAATGGTTCATCGGGGGCCACCACAATCAGTTCGCGCAGGCGGCTCACCTTCAGGTCCGCGATGTTGATTCCGTCCAGTGTGATCGTGCCATCACGAGGGTCATAGAACCTGGACAGCAGTCGGCCCACCGTGGACTTGCCGCTACCGGTTCCTCCGACAATGGCAACTGTCTCACCGGCCTCGATCACCAGACCCAGATCCCGCAGGACGTCAGGGCCCGAGCCGTATCCGAATCGGACATCGCTCATCGCCACGCGACCCTGCGGATCAGGCAGGTTCACCGGTTGCGCCGGATCCGTGATTTCCGGAGTTTCGTCGAGGACCTCGAAAATGCGTTCGGAACTGGCCCTTGCCCGTTGGCCGAGGATCAAGAAGAAGCCCAGGAACCGGAAGGGGATCTGCAACATGAGGATGTAGGCGTTGAACTGGATGATCGCGCCGATCTCCAGCTGACCGTCGATCACCAGCCAGCCGCCATAGACCAGTACTGCCAGGGAACCGAGTCGGGGGAGATTCTCGAGCAGCGGAGCGAACCTGGCCCGTACGTCACCTTGTTGGACATTTGCCCACCGCAAGCCGCGGGCTGCCTTGGCCATCTCGGTCACCCGGGAGCCTTCAGCGGCGAAGGACTGGACCACCCTCACGCCGGCGATGCTCTCCTCGGTCACCGTGGCCACCTCCGCCTGGCGACCCTGGATGATCCAGCTCAGTGGAAACAACCGGTTTCGCAGCAGTATGCCGACCACATACACAAACGGCAGGGGAGCCACAGCCACAAGCGTGAGCAGCACGTTGGTGCGCAACATCACGGTCATTGCGATGAAGAAGCTGAGGACGGCGGTCAGGATCAGCGGTGCGACGGCGAAGAAGAGCTGGACGGCCCTCACGTCCGACTGGGCGCGGCTGATCAGTTGCCCGGACTGCATCCGGTCGTAGAAGGAGTGGGAAAGGCTGGTGTAGTGCCGGAACATCGTCCGGCGAAGGTCGGCCTCGACCGAATAGGCCATTCGGTACAGGCCGTAGCGGTAGATGACCAGAAGGACTCCCCTGGCGATGCCGATCACGGCGAGGGCAATCAGAAATCCCTGAAGCGGTTGGTTTTCGCTGGCGATCGACTCGTCGATTGTTGTGCCCACGATGGCCGGCACGGCCACCTGGAGCACCAGCGCCACCACACCAACGGAGAAGGAGAAGACCACCGACGAGGTGTGCGGCCGGAGGATCGGCCAGATGCGCCTCAGCCAGCCCAACTCCAGGCGCGTCGGACCGGGCGGCAGCGAAGCCTGATCCGGGAGTCCGGCAAGGGTCAAGTGTTGTCCTCGGGTGAGCCGTACTTCTCGAGCAGGTATTCGTTCATTGCCGCGTTGAGGAGTTCCAACCCAGTCAGTACCGTCTCCGATTGCTCGGAATCCATCCGGTCCAGCAGTCGGCCGAGGCGTTCCGAAACCACCCGGTCGCCACTGCGCAAGGCACCACAACCTGCGTCGGTGAGGCTGAGAATCACTCTGCGTCGATCGTTTTCGTCTTCGCCGCGTTGCACGAGGTCGCGGGAGACGAGCCCATCAACCACCGACGTGACCGTGGAAGGTGTCACATCGAGCAACGAAGCGACGTCGGTTGCAGGTCGTTTGCCGGAGTCGAGGAACACGAGAACCCGGTACTGGGGAAGTGTCAGTTCGGCTTCTCCGAGTGCGGCGCCCGCCACGCGAGCCAGGCGGGCAGCCGCTCTGACTGCGTCGGCGCGACGTTCGGTGGGGGGATCGGCTTCTTGTCCTGCCATGACCGGAGGATAGTCAACTGTTTCGAGAGTCGAAACAAACTGGGTGCTTGGGCACAGACAATCAGGGGACTTGCGGAGGAACTGTGTCGGGTCGGGAAACTACGATTGCCGACGTGCCGGACCACATCAGCAAGTGAACCTTGCCCTCGGCCTGCTGGTCGCATTCGCGCTGGTGATGGCCAATGCGTTCTTCGTGGCGGTCGAATTCGGCCTTGTGGCTGTGGACCCCACACGGCTGAAGATTCTCGCATCGGAAGGATCCCGATCAGCAAGGGTCTCGCTTTCGGTACTGCGCAAACTTTCCTTCAACCTGTCCGGTGCCCAGCTCGGGATCACGATTACTTCGCTGGCGCTGGGTTTGTTGTCCGAGCCGGTCGTGGCGACCGCGCTCGAACCGCTGGTCGGAGCAGTGGTGGGGGATGCCTCCGCCCTTGGAGTGTCGGTCGTGATCGCCTTGGCGCTGACCACTGTGGTGCAGATGGTTGCCGGCGAGTTGGTTCCCAAATCGGTGGCGATCGCGAAACCGCTGCGGACGACGCTGCGTTATGCGCCGGCGTTCCGCATGTTCGCAATGGCAGCAAAGCCGGTCATCTGGGTCTGCAACGTCTCAGCCAACGGCATCCTTCGACTCGCCGGAGTGGAGCCGGCAGAGGAACTCTCTGCGGTGCAGTCGAAAGAAGACCTTCGCCGGGTGGTCCGCATGAGTTCCGAGAGCGGAACCCTCATGCCGCAAACCGTTCGCCTGCTGGAACGCAGTTTCTCCTTTGGGGAGAAGGTTGCTGCCGATGCGCTCACACCCCGAGTCTCGATCGAGGCTCTCCCACTCGACTCCACGGTCTCGGACTTGCTGGATCGTTCCGCAGAGACTGGTTTGTCCAGGTTTCCCGTTCACGGCGGAGACCTTGATCACATCCTGGGGATTGTGCATGTGAAAGAGGTGTTCGGTCTACCCCGCGAGAATCGGGGAGACCAGCCGCTGTCTGCTCTGGTCAGCCCGGTCGCGATGGTCCCGGAGTCGAAGTTGCTCGATGACCTGATGGTGGAGCTCCAGGAGGCCGCAGCTCATTTGGCGATCGTTCTGGATGAGTACGGCGGCACTGCCGGCGTGGTGACGATCGAAGACCTCGTGGAGGAGATCGTGGGCGACATTGCCGACGAACATGATCCGCCGGACGCGATCATTCGGACGCGCGCCTGGCGCGGTGCGCATCTGTTGACCGGATTGCTGCATCCCGATGAAGTCAAGGAAGCATGCGGTTTCGAGGTGCCCGAGGGACGCTACGAGACGCTGGCCGGATTCGTACTCGACAGCCTCGGGCGGATACCCCGTATCGGCGACTCCTTCACTGCCGATGGCTGGCAGGTGAGAGTGGTGGAGATGGATGGCCGACGGGTCGCCAGGGTGCAGTTGGTGGCGCCGCCTCCCACTGAGGCCGAAGAAGAGGGATTTCTGTGAGCGCCGCCTGGATCCTCGTGATCGCGATCCTGCTGGTGGCAGCCAACGGGTTCTTCGTGGCCATGGAATTCGCGATTCTTGCCGCCCGTCGGGGGCGAGTCGAGCAGGCTGCGCAAGAGGGGCGTATGGGTGCGGCCTCGGCCCTCGCGGGGATGAGCAAGCTGAACGTTCAGCTTGCGACCTGTCAGCTTGGAATCACCGTGATGTCCCTGTTGCTGGGTTTCCTCGTGGAGCCGGTTGTGGGAGGAGCGATCGAGGGCAGGCTCGGAGAGACACGGCTTCCGCATGCCTTCTCGGCATTTCTGGGAGTTTCGATCGCCCTGTTGATTGTCTCCTTCGTCCACATGGTGCTGGGAGAGATGGTGCCCAAATCAGTTGCCCTGAGTTCCCCCGAGCAAACACTGTTCGCACTGGCTCCCATCCATCGGGTGATCACGAAGATCCTGAAGCCGGTTGTGGCGGTGCTGAACGGTCTCGGCAACTGGGGTACGAAATTGCTTGGAGTTGAACCCAGGGACGAACTTGCCGAGGCCCACACCGCTCCTGAACTTGCGGCAATGCTCGCGGAATCCGCTGCGGTTGGTGAGTTGGATCAAGGCGAACTCGACCTTCTTTCGGGGGCCTTGGGGTTCCTGCGGGTGACCGTGGCCGATGTGATGGCCGAGCGGGCCGACCTGGTTACTGTTCCGGCCAGTGCCACGCTCGGCCAGGCGGAAGACCTGATTCATCGGTCCGGACATTCGCGGGTGCTCGTGACCACCCCTGACGGCAGGGAGGTGATCGGGTTCCTGCATGCCAAGGATCTCCTGCAATACGGTGACCGACCCGCCGCGGATCCCTTGCCGGAAGGCCTTGTGCGTGTGGCCCAGAACGTCGCTCCCGATGATCCGCTCGCCGAGGTCCTGCCCAAGATGCGCCATGCCCGTCGCCATGTTGCGGTGGTGGTGGACAACGGTGAGGTCCAGGGACTGGTCACACTGGAGGATCTACTCGAGGCGATCGTCGGCGAGATCAGGGATGAAACAGATCGGCTGGACTCTTGAACGGCCGATCCGGGGACCCTGCAGAAGGTGACCCCGCGGAAGGTGGACCTGCGCAGGGTTTGCCTCCGGACCTGCAACGAGCCCTGAGCGCTCTGGAGGCAAACCTCGGAGGTCACCGCGGGATCTCCTCCGTCACGCGCCTGTCCGGCGGAGCCTCACGGCTCACCTGGCTGGTTTCGCTCACCGGACCGGAAGTGGAAGTTGTGTGTCAGGTTGTCCGACCGGGATCGGTTGGCCATGGGGTGTCAATGGGATCGCAGGCGACTTTGCTGAAACGGGCCAACCGCAACGGTGTCTCGGTACCGGCCGTGTTGGGCGCATCGACCCCGGATCAGGATCCCGCATGGGTGATCCTGGAACTTGTAGACGGCACGGCGTTGCCCAAGGACATTCTGCACGGACCGGAGTGCGCCTCGGCTCGCACAGGACTGGCGCGGCAGGCGGGAATGGAGATGGCCCGTATACATTCCATGCCTTCCGCCGGATTGGCTCCGCCGGCGAGTGATCCGGTGGAATCCCTGACGATCCTGGTGGATGTGCTCGGAAAGGGTCATCCCGCATTCGAACTTGGACTCAAGTGGCTGGACGAGAACCGGCCCCACCTCGGAGAGGACGTCGTGGTTCACGGCGACTTCCGCCTCGGGAACCTGCTCGTGGATTCAGGTGGGATCGCCGCGGTGCTCGACTGGGAACTGGCTCACCGTGGGTGTGGCGCGGAGGATCTCGGTTGGTTCTGCGTGCGCTCCTGGCGTTTTGGTTCCCCGTTGACCGCCGGGGGAGTGGGGAGCGTCGAAGCCCTGCGCGCCGGTTATGCCGAGGTCAACGGTTCGGCACCCACCGCGGATGAGATCCGTTGGTGGGAGGCGTATGGCACCCTGCGCTGGGGTCTCATCTGCCTCCTGCAAGCCAACACACACCTCACCGGGAAACACCGGAGCATGGAGCTCGCCGCAATCGGCAGGAGGGCCATCGAGTGCGAAGAGGATCTGCTGGAGATCACTCAGGGATCTTCGATGTATCAACCGGCAACACCATCGGCCAACGCGCAGGTGAGCACCACTGTTCCGAGCGCTCCCGAACTGCTCGAAGCGGTCTCTGAGCATCTGGAGGAACTGCGATCCACGATGTCGGGTGCTGAGCGTTATCAACTGCGCGTGTCAACAAACATCCTGGACACCGTCCGCAGGGGAATTCTCGCTGCACCCGATTACCCGGAGGCCCACCGCCGCCGCCTTGATTCGCTGGGCGTGGCCGATGACATTGAATTGGCCACCCGTATCCGGGAAGAATCCCTCGATGCCGAAAACGAAGAAGTGGGTCGACTCGTGAGGGAATCGGTCAGGGATGCTCTCGCAGTGTCGAATCCGGGTCACCTGGAGCGGGATTCATGAGCGATGTACTGATCATCTCGCCCCACTATGACGATGTCCCGCTTTCCCTCGGTCAGAGCCTCCTCGATGGAGAATTGGCGGCCAGGTCCGTTTCGGTGCGCGTGGCATTCGGGCGAACCAACTGGTCCGTGCAGATTCATCCCACGCAGCGCCGGGCGGGCGTGATCTCGCGCTGGAGGGAGTTGGAGGAGCGACTTGCCGCCAGGCGATTCGGATACTCGCTCAAGGTCGACAATTTCGAAGAGGTGATACTGCGGAAGGGTTCAATGGATCCGGAGACGTTTCGTGGCGGGACCGGAGCACGCTCCGACCCGTTGTATGGCCAGATACGCAACCATCTGCGCGTGCTGAGTGCTCAACACGCAGACATCTGGGTACCGGCGGGCCTCGGCGAACACATCGATCACCAGCTGATTGCCACCGCGGCAGCAGACCTCATCGCGGCCGGCAAGGCGAATTTCACGTTCTACGAAGATCGGCCCTATGTCAGTTACCTGAGTGATGCCGAACTGGCGGAGCAATTGTCGGTACTGAATCTGGAGCTTGGGAGCCGGGATGTGTCCGGACCGATCCAGGGTGCAACCCATGCCGTGATCAGGCGCATCTACCGGTCACAGATCGATCCTTACTTTGTCGACGCCCAGAGCATGGACCTGAAGCGATCTCTTCGCGAGCGGGTCTGGTTCACCTCCCCGTAGCGGTTCGGGGGACCCGATCGGCGTTGGTGCTCAACGTGCTGTCGACGGTGATTGAGCAGCTCCCGAGATTCTCGATGAACGTGTGGTTCAGCGGACAACAGCGGTCGTCGGTTGCAGGAAGTTACCGTCGGGTAGCAAAGTGGGGGTCATGAAGATTGCCGTATTAGGAGCTACCGGCCCGGCGGGGAGTGGGTTAGTCGCCCGCCTCGCATCAGTGGGATTCGAGGTGGTCGTTGGATCCCGCTCGAAATACCGAGCCATGGAGGTGCGGGACAAGCTCGTGCAGGCCTGGCCCGATTTCGACCTTGACATCTCTGCCGACGAGAACGCCGAGGCGTGCGCCGAAGCAGATGTGGCCGTTATCGCCACACCGTGGGACGCAGCGGCCTCCACAGCGTCCAAGTGTTCGCAACCGCTGCGCGGCAAGGTCGTGATCTCGATGGCCAACGCGCTGGCGAAGGTCGGAAACGAGTTCCAGCCCCTCGTACCACCCCGCGGCTCCGTGGCCGCATCGGTGCAGGCAGCCGTTCCGAACTCGTTGGTCTCCGCTTCGTTCCACCACGTGCCTGCGAAGGAACTGGGGGATCTTTCGGAGCCGGTCGTATCGGACGTGCTCGTGTGTTCGGATCATCTGGAGGCAACCCGAACCACCATCGACATCGTCTCGAGAATCCCGGATCTCAGAGCCGTGGACGCTGGTCAGTTGTCCAACGCGGCGCCGATCGAGGCATTCGCGGCGGTACTGCTTCAGGTCAACGTGAAGTACAAGACCCGCGTTGCGGTGAAGTTCACGGGGTTGCCCGAATAGGCTGACTCCCAGTGCGCCTCTATGACACGGCAAAGCGTGAGATCGTCCCGTTCGAGCCGGCGGACAACGTGGTCACGATGTACACCTGCGGCATCACTCCGTACGACTCGACCCACCTCGGACACGCTGCCACCTACCTGACATACGACGTCCTTCAGCGACGCCTGCGCGATATGGGATACGAGACCCGGTGTGTCCGCAACATCACTGACGTGGACGATTCGATATTGCCCAAGGCCCGCGAGTTGGGAGTTCACTACCTCGATCTTGCGGCGGCGGAAATGGCTCGTTTCGATCTCGACATGGAACGCCTTGAACTGCTGCCTGCGTGGTCTGAGCCCAGGGCAACTTCGGCCATTGCAGATATTCGCGGTTTCATCGGCATGGTTCTGGACCGGGGATACGCGTACGAATCGGGTGGTTCAGTCTATTTCGAGGTTTCCAAGTTTCCGAAGTTCGGTGCGGTCAGCGGATACAGCCGAACCGAGATGATCGACTTCGCAGCGGAACGCGGCGGCAACGTGGACGACAAGAACAAGCGCGATCCTCTGGACTTCGTTCTCTGGCAGCCTTCGCGGTCAGATGAGCCGGCGTGGGATTCGCTGTGGGGACCGGGCCGACCCGGTTGGCACATCGAGTGTTCTGCGCTCGCACTACGCGAACTCGGCACCACCATCGATCTGCATGGCGGTGGAACAGATCTGATATTTCCCCATCACGAGTGTGAAGCAGCCCAGTCCGAAGCCGCCACCGGTGAGCCCCTGGTCCGCCACTGGATGCATCAGGCGATGGTGCGCATGGATGGCGAGAAAATGTCCAAGTCCCTGGGAAATCTGGTGTTCGTGAGTGACCTTTCGATGCTCTGGGATCCCCGAACAATCCGGCTGGCGTGTATATCGCATCACTACCGGGACTCCTGGGAGTGGCACGGAAACCTGATGGGTGCCGCCGCCGACCGACTTCAGCTCTGGCTGAACGCGGGCGAAGGAGAGGGTGCCCTGGACGAAGTGCGGGCGGCTCTGGACGATGACCTCGACACTCCATCGGCCGTGGAAGCGATCGACAGGGCTGCGGCGGCGGGAGTTGGAGTCAGCTCTGCTGCCGCCCTGCTGGGTGTGGGACTGGATCGTCCGCAGGTGCCGATTCCCCGACACTGAGTGTTTGCGACACTGAGATTTCGCGACACTGAGACTCTCCATACCGAATCACCCCAGTTCGCCATCTGGAATCGCGAGCCTCGGGTTAGGATCTGGCGGTGGAAACGGAATCGGCGGTGGAAACGGAATCGGGGAAACGAGCTGGTGACTGGCAAGGCGTATTTCGCTCCCTGCTCACTCCGGTGTTCCGATTGGGGTGGAAAATAACCACCGAGGGATTGGAAAATATCCCGTCGACCGGCGGTGCGATCATTGCTCCCAATCACGTATCAGTCATCGACTCGTTCTGTATACCCGTGACGATCCCCAGACGGATCACCTACGTGGGCAAAGCCGAGTACATGGACGACTGGAAGACCCGCTGGTTGTTCCCTGCAATGGGCATGGTTCCGATCGATCGAACCGGCGGTGACTCCGCTCAGGCGGCTCTCGACACTGCAGCGAGAGTTCTTGAATCGGGAGAACTGTTCGGGATCTATCCGGAAGGCACCCGTTCGCGGTCCGGAGACCTGCACAAGGGTCATACCGGAGTGGCCCGACTCGCCCTGCGCACGAATGCTCCGATCATTCCAGTGGGCATCATCGGCAGCGCTGATGTGCAGCCGCCCGACGCGAAGGTTCCAAAACCGTTCTGCCGAATCCACATTCGATTCGGTCGTCCCATCGACGTCTCGCGCTATCAGGATCGTGCCGGGGATCGGCTCATCCTTCGCCAGATCGCGGACGAGGTCATGTACGACATCAGGAATCTCTCGGGTCAGGAGTACGTGGACTCCTATGCCACCAAACCTTCGAAACCCGCTGCGGTGCCCGAACCAACACCGGAACCAGACCGTGTGCCCGAGCCCGTGGTTGCCGAAACCGAGCCGGGGATCGCTCCGGTCATTCAATTGCCGATACCGGCCACTCCGGCAGAGACCGGCATTCCGGCGTCCGCCTTTTCCCCTTCAGCGGTCAGTGTCCTCGGCGAGGATTACCCGCCGGCACGCCGGGGCCTCGAAGGGGACGAGCGGCGCTCCTCGGCTTCCGTGCTGAAAGTTCGCCCACTCGAGCCCGCTTAGTCCATCCCGCTGTGAACCAGCATGGCTCACAGCGGAATCCGGGTTCAGTCCCAGGCGGAGCGGCCGGTACTCTTGGCGCTGATGTCCGATATCACAGTGAATCTTCCCGACGGCTCGGCGCGCACCCTTTCAGAGGGCGCCTCCGGGGCCGATCTGGCCGCCTCCATTGGACCGCGTCTTGCCAAGGACGCCGTGGTCCTGGAGGTGGATGGAGAACCGACCGACCTGTCAGCTCCACTGCGCGACGGATCCACCGTGCGCATCGTGACGCAAAAGGATTCCGATGCCCTCGAGCATCTGCGTCATTCCACTGCCCACGTGCTGGCACAGGCCGTGCTCGAGTTGTGGCCCGGTGCCACCTTCGCTGGTGGACCACCGATTTCCGACGGCTTCTATTACGACTTCGAATTGCCGGACAAGTCGGGATTCACCGACGAGGACCTCGCGCGCATCGATGCGAAGATGCGCGAGATCATCTCCGAAAACCAATCCTTCGAGCGTTTCGAACTTCCCCTGGCCCAGGCGAAGGACCTGATGGCGGATCATCCCTACAAGCAGGCATTCATGGATCTGGCCGCGGAGGGAGATCAGGAAGCCGACGGTGAAGTGAGCAGCGAAGCGGACATCAGCTTCTACCGCAACACCGATGAGTTCGTGGACATGTGCCGAGGCCCGCACGTTCCCTCAACCGGCCGGCTCAAGCATTTCAAACTGACTCGTCACGGAGGCGCGTATTTCCGCGGTGACGAGAAGAATCCGATGCTGCAGCGCATCTATGCCACCGCCTGGGCCTCCAAGGCCGACCTGGACGATCACCTCAACCAGCTGGAAGAGGCGGCCAAACGGGATCACCGCAAGTTGGGAGTGGAACTGGACCTGTTCAGCTTCCCCGAGGAGATCGGATCCGGACTCGCCGTCTTCCACCCCAAGGGGGGCATCGTTCGCCGCCTCATGGAGGACTACTCCCGCGAGCGACATGAGGCCGCCGGTTACGAATTCGTCTACTCGCCGCATGTCTCCAAGTCGGGCCTGTTCGAGACATCGGGTCACCTGGAGTGGTTTGCCGACGGGATGTTCCCGCCCATGGAGCTTGATCAGGACGGCAGTGGCGACGGTGCCAGCTACTACCTGAAGCCCATGAA
>JAUXGW010000329.1 GCA_030621865.1 Actinomycetes bacterium | reverse complement strand
AGGTCGATCGCGTTGAACACGGCGTCGACCATCCCGTCCAGGAGATCGTCCTTGTTGGCCACATGGTTGTACAGCGACATCGCCTCGACTCCGAGTTCAGTCCCGAGCTTGCGCATGGTGAGCGACTCAATCCCGCTTTCGTCCGCGAGGGTGAGGGCGGCGCGCAGCACCCGGTCCCTGTTGAGTCGCACTCTTGGTGCTGCATCCCGTTTGGTCGGTGACGGCATTCACAACCTCCTCTGATTCCCGATGCTCCTGTGGTTCCTGTTGACATCAGCTTACTACGTAAGTATAACTTACATCATAAGTTTACAACGTAAATGGAGATACGATGAAGATTGACCAACTCAACGACCCGTTGGGGGCAGCACCCGTGACCGCCGACAAACAGACGATGACAGCGGTCACCCAGGACGAATATGGCACTGCGCCTGAGAACGTGCTTCAGCTCTCCGAGATCGACAAGCCCGAGATCGCTGATGACGAGGTGCTGGTCCGCGTGGAGGCAGCCGGCGTGGATAGGGGTACTTGGCACCTGATGGCCGGCCTCCCTTACCTCGTACGTGATGCGGGTTACGGGATTCGTGCGCCCAAGACCCGAATCCCGGGTCTGGACGTTGCGGGGACGGTCGAAGCCGTCGTCAAGGACGCGTGCGGGTTCGCGCCGGGTGATGAGGTGTTCGGCATCAGCAACGGTTCTTTCGCCGAATATGCATGTGCCCCTGCGGGCAAGCTTGCACCGAAACCGGCAAATCTCTCATTCGAACAGGCTGCGGCCGTCCCCGTTTCTGCGCTCACGGCACTCCAGGGTCTACGAGATCAGGGAAAGGTCCAGCCCGGTCAGAAGGTGTTGATCGTGGGTGCCTCGGGAGGTGTGGGTTCGTACGCGGTGCAGATTGCCAAGTCCCTGGGTGCCGAAGTCACCGGAGTGTGCAGCACGTCGAAGGTGGACATGGTCCGAGACCTCGGCGCTGACCGCGTTGTCGACTACACCAGGGACGACTTCACGGAGTCGGGAACCCTCTACGACGTGATCCTCGACATCGGAGGCAACCGCCGGCTGTCGGATCTGCGTCGAGTCCTTGCTCCCGAGGGAAGGCTCATCATCGTCGGGGGCGAAACCGATGGTCGGTGGCTCGGTGGAGTGGACCGCCAGGTCCGGGCGCTCATGCTGTCGCCGTTCGTGGGTCAGAAGCTGGGCACGTTCGTCTCATCGGAGAACGGTGCGGATCTGGTCGCCCTCACGGAGCTCATCGAGTCCGGGAAGGTCACACCGGCCGTGGACAGGACCTACACGCTGGACGAGGTCCCTGAAGCCATCCGGTACCTGAAGGACGGACAGGCTCGCGGGAAGATTGTGATCACCGTTTGAGGACGGCCACCAGGAAGTCGGAATCCTCGTTGAGGGGCCGCATGTCCCAGGTGGACAGCTTCAAATCCAGGACCAATCCGGCCTCCTCCACATCTTCGAAGAAGTCGGCGAACTGGTAGCCACGTTCGGAACCAAAACCGATGATGGCCCGGCCACTCCCGGCCAGGTGGCTGCGCATGCGCGCCAGCACCTCCCGCCGTGTACTCGGTGCAAGGAACGTCATCACATTGCCGGCGGAGACGATCACGTCGAAACCCTGGCCGATGCCTCTGGATGCAAGGTCGAGTTCGGCCAGGTCGCCCACCAACCACGTCGGGCCCGGATGATCTTGCTCCGCGGCGGCGATCAGCACCGGGTCGACGTCCACGCCGACCACGTCGTGACCGAGGTCCCCGAGGATCGCACCGACGCGGCCAGGGCCACATCCGGCATCGAGAATGCGGGCGTTTCGCGGAGCCATGGCGTCGATGAGTCGGGCTTCTCCGGCGAGATCATCACCTGCCGCTTCCATCACCCGGAAGCGCTCGGCATAGCGGGCAGAATGCTCGGGATCGGCCTTTGTGATTTCGACCCATCCGCTCTGTTCGGTCATTCGGCCTCCTCACGTTGTGCCGAAGTATCGCAGTCAACCACGCGAGGTGTTGGGTTACGCAACCTGAATGTCGATGAGCGGGGTACGGGGGATGGAACTTCAGAATCGGAACTTCCGACACACGAGAGAGGTTCCACCGGGAAGCACCGATCGGATCATGTGGACAATTCGGACCGTTTCGCGACTGAGCCAAGTATCATTTCGGAAACAGGCAACAACGCAACCGCGTGCAGTTGCCACAACCTTGGAGACCGAGCCTTGGTACGTCCGGCCGTAATCCTCATGGTGCTGGCAGCGGTGGCGTTTGCGTGCGGGACCGAAACAGCGGAGCAGTCCGAAGATGCGGAATCGGAAGGACTCGGCGAACGCGGCCTCCACCTGACCGGCGGCTCGGTTGACCAGAACGAATCGGGGGATGTGATGTCGCTGACCGAAGTGTTGTCGGGGGA
>JAUXGW010000365.1 GCA_030621865.1 Actinomycetes bacterium | reverse complement strand
GGAGGAACTCACCATTGTGACGAGAGATCCTGCATTCGAGTCTTACGACGTGGATGTCCTGGTCGCCTGAGTTCTCGAACGTCTGTGAACTCTGGTTGAACCGGACCGTGCAGGACCTGACCATCACAGAACGGGTGGGAAGGGTTGGTGGTAGGTGCGCTGCCCCATGGTCGAGGCCGAAGGCTGAACGAAGCCGCGGGAGGGGTCCCATCAGTAGTGTCTGAAGACATGGACAGCCAGGTAGCACCGGTGGCCGAAGGCAATCCGGGCCTTCGGGGCATACTGCACATGGTGATGTTCCCCATCTCGATCGTCGTCGGGGTCGTCCTTGTTTGGACTGCTCCGACGCGGCCGGCCCGCATCAGCTCGGCGATTTTCGCGGTGACCGCCGTGATGCTCTTCGGCGTGAGCGCCCTGCTCCATCGCGGGAACTGGTCCACCCGCACCGACGGGATCCTTCGGCGGATGGATCACGCCAACATCTACCTGATCATTGCCGGCACATATACCCCGTTCGCAGTTCTCGCATTGCCACAGTCGGAAGGTCGCCTTCTGTTGACCATTGTGTGGACTGGTGCGCTGGCCGGTGTGATCTTCAGGGTGTTCTGGGTGGGTGCGCCACGATGGCTGTACACATCCCTTTACGTCGTCGTTGGCTGGGTGGCGGTCTTTTTCCTCTCGGACCTGATCGAGGGAGCCGGGGTCGCAGCGGTGGCCCTCATCTTCATCGGCGGCATCCTCTACAGCCTCGGAGCTGTCGTCTACGGCACGAAGTGGCCGAATCCGTTTCCGGCCACCTTCGGGTTCCACGAGGTGTTCCATGCCCTGACGATCGGAGCCTTCACGGCTCACTACATCGCGGTATGGCTCGTCGTTCACCAATAGGTCCGGGCATGCGGAGGCTGCGCATCCACACGGACGTGCTGCGTCGACGAGGATCTCGCCGATCGTGGTGCCGCCGGGCTGCTGGAGCCCCGACAGGGAAGCGAACCTGTGACAGGGAAGCGAAACTGTGACACGGAAGCGACACGGCGTCCGGAGGGTTCCCCGTAGGTGAACCTGCCTGATGACTTCAATCCGCAGCAGGAGATCGATGATCTGATCGAGAGGCTGCGATCGAGTGGTGCTGTTCCCGGGATTCCGGTCGGATCGAGTGCGCCGTTGTTCGAGCTGACCTCTGGCACCGGTGAGACCGTCGCCCTGCGTGACCAACTGTCGATGGGTCCGGTTGTGCTGGTGTTCTACCGGGGCGGCTGGTGTCCGTACTGCCACCTGCACCTCGCCGAGTTGAGTCAGGCGCTCCAGGAGATCCGTTCCCTCGGAGCTTCGATGATTGCGGTCAGCCCGCAACGACCCGATGACTCGCTGTCCCTGGCCGAGCTGCTCGAGTTGGGTTTCGATGTGCTCAGCGACCCGGACCAAAGGGTCATCCGCGACTACAACCTGCAGTTCGAGTTACCCGAGGCGTTGCGTGACTGGTACAGCGGGATGGGGATGGGACTCGACGAGCAGAACGCGGACGGGACCTGGAACCTTCCTGTCCCCGCGACGTTCGTGCTCGACCGCACCGGAACCGTTGCGGCCGCCCATGTTGATCCGAACTACCGGGAACGCATGAGCGCCGAGGCGGTGCTCGACGCACTCCGGGCATTGCAGTGAGCTCCGCTTGTCGGCTTCCGTCCGGACGGCTGGAGTTGCAGTGAGCTCCACTTGTCGACTTCCACTCGGACGGCTGCAGCTGCAGTGAGCTCCGCTTGTTGGCTCGCATCTGCACGGCCGGAGTTCCGGGGTCCGCATGGTGGTCGAGGGTAGGGTGCGTCCTTGGCTGATGAGTGGGTTGACGAGTGGCTCGACTCAGAGGATCTGTCCGACTTCGAGCGCGATGTGGCACAGGTTCTGGTTTCGCTCGGGCCCGGTGAGATCACCACCTACGGCGAGGTTGCCCTGGAGGCCGGTCACCCGGGAGCCGCCCGAGCTGTTGGTTCATTCCTGAG
>JAUXGW010000286.1 GCA_030621865.1 Actinomycetes bacterium | reverse complement strand
TTCCGCACCCAGCTCACCGATGTATTGGACGAGGTTGTAGACGAAGGAGTCGTAGTTGTCGATGACAAGTATTCGCGGAGCCACCGTGACGAGGCTACGTGACGGCCGCCAGGACATCGTTCCGCTGTAACCGTCGGGACATCGTTCCGGTCGCTGAGGTCGATTGCCGTCGGGACATCGTTCCGGTTCGACTGCTCGTTCGTGTTCATCGAACGAGGAGTTGCGTGTGTCAGAAGAGAAGCTGCGTCAAGAGGCGGTGCGCCGGCGGTTGGAGGGTGAGAGCCCGACCGAGATTGCCGCAGCGCTGGGACGGACGACGCGGTGGGTGCGCAAGTGGGTCGCCCGCCATGGCGACGATGGCCACACCGATCGGTGGGCGCAGTCGCGATCTCGGGCCCCGATTTCGTCGCCGACCCGAACCCCAGCCGAGGTTGAAGCACAGGTTCTGGCGTCGCGGGCCCGGCTGGTAGCGAACCCGCAAGCCCAGTACGGGTCGCTGGCGATTCAGTGGGACCTGCGCCGGGTCGGCATCCACCCGATCCCGCCGGCGCGCACCATCGAACGGGTCCTGGCCCGTAACGGGGTCACGCAGCCACGCCGGCGACGCAGCGAGCAGTACCAGTCCAAGAACGTGCCCTACCCGGCCCGCATCGACGCCGAGCCTGGGACCACCCATCAGATCGACATGATCGGCCCTCGGCATCTCTTCGGCGCTGCCAGGTTCCACACGATGAACCTGATCGATGTGGGCTCACATCGCGTCGGTAACGACATCGTGACCGAGACCCGCCCCGCCGTGCTCGTCGCGGCACTCACCGGGATCTGGGGACGTGTCGGGGTTCCCTCAGTCGCCCAGTTCGACAACCACGCCAACTTCCGAGGTGGCATCCCGCCTGCGTGGCGGTACTTCTCACCGATCGTCGCTGCGTGTCTTGATCTCGATGTGACCCCCAGATTCATTCCGGTGCGCGAACCGTGGCGCAACGGTGTCGTTGAACACTTCAACGACGTATGGGACAAGTCGTTCTTCCGCACCGAGGTGTTCACCAGCATCGATCATCTCCGCGCCGAGAACACCGCGTTCGTCGAGTTCCACAACACACATCACCGCTACAGCGCCCACGCTGGTGCGACCCCCAACCAGATGTGGGAGAACCGGCTCAGCGCGGCCCTGCCCACCGACTACAAGCCACCACCACAGCTGCCCGCCAGAGGACGCATCGAAGTCGTGCGCTACATCCGATCGAACCGCCAACTCGGCCTGTTCGGCAAACGCATCACCCTCGCCGAGAAAGACATCCACCAATACGTCACTGCCATCATCAAGGTCCGAGCACGCCAACTCGTCGTCATCGACATCAACGGCGAGGTCATCCACCACAGCGACTTCGCCCTGGCCCGCGAGCTGCGCTGACCGGAACGATGTCCTGGCGGAACCCGGACTCACCAGCCGGAACGATGTCCTGTCGGCGCGACCACCTCCACCAAAGCGGAACGATGTCCTGGCGGGCAAGAAGTAGCGTCCCTGCAATGACCTCGAAGTGGCTCGGGATTACCGGGATGATCATCCTCCTAGCTGGCGCTGTGCTTCTCGGCGCCGGCTTCTATCTGGAGGAGACCTACTTCGAGAGACTTCTCGACTGCATTCCACCGGATGCCCTCCTCGGATCTGAAGAATTCTTTGATTGTGCCGTCAGCACCTCCGATGGAGGATCAGCGAAGGTCGCAGGCGCCATCCTCATGGCGACGGCAGCGATGATCGGCTTGATCAACCTCGCGTTCACGAGCCCTGCGCGAGGCCCGGCAATCCCGAGGCGTGAGTGCCCGTGGTGTGCCGAGAACATCAAGCCAGCAGCCAGCGTGTGTCGCTTCTGCGGAAGAGACATAGACCCGGTCATCTCCACCCCGACCGGATGGATGAATGAGGACGACTTCGGCGGAGACGAGCCAGTCGGATGGTCCGTCCAGATCCAGGGGGTTGGCGACGTGGTCGACTCCGACATGGATCAAGTGGTGAACAGGCTTGCTGAGACTGCTGGCCTCGAACCCGAAGAGGCACGATTCGCCATGGAAAACCTCTCACCGCTCTCACCATTCTCCATAACGTTCGGGGCTGACCTCATCACCGCCCAGTCCTTTGAGAGGGAGCTCAAGTTGCTCGGAGTGATCGCCGACGTGCAGAGAGTCGAGGACCGAACCGATCCACCATCCAAGAACTACTGAGCGTGAAGCTGACCTCAGCGCAATCTCTCCAAGTTCTGCCCGCCCACGCGGCTCGGGGACGGGACAGGACATCTCCTCACAGCATCGGAGCGCCAACTGGCAGAACTATCCGCCATCACCAGAAACACCGTCCGCAACGCGCTCCGCTACCTCCAGGACACCAACTGGATCAGACAACTGGAGCCCTCATACTGCCGTGTCGTGCTCGACGCCTGGTCACGCAAGAATGTCGGCTGGTCCATCGACCGGCGACCAACCGCAGCGATGGTCAACAGCGCCAACCTCGCCCACTCCCCTGGCACCGTCGGCGACGCCTTCGACAATGCCAGGGTCGAATCGTTCTTGACGGTGCCAAATACTCATCCGCCTTGTGTTACCGGGGGTTTCGACGAGGTGATCGGTCGATAGCATTCGGCTCTCGTGACGCCGTTGCCTGCCTTCACTCGACTGGTTCTGAGGCGTCTCCGATGGTTGTTTGCCACCGGTGACGGCCGCGATGCCGAGATCCTCGCCCTCCGCCACCAGGTCCTGGTGCTGCAACGCCAGATCAACCGACCCCGATTCAACGCGACCGATCGAGCGATCCGCGCCATGCTCAGCTCGGTCATGGACCGGGCTCGTCGACATCGGGCATTGCTGATCCTCAAGCCGGCCACGGTGGGCGGGCCGTGAGATGAACCTTGTGCGCCGCAACGATGACGATGCCATAGTAGATTGACGGCTCCCTGCTTCGGTGCTACCATTGATAGCAGTGGAGGTTCCGTATGGCCCAGCTCATCGTTCGTCAGCTCGAGGAAGAGGTCGT
>JAUXGW010000296.1 GCA_030621865.1 Actinomycetes bacterium | reverse complement strand
TGGCGCAGATTCATCATCCGTTCGGTTTCACCTAAGTACACGATGGGTTCCATCTGTTTCGTGCAGCGCAGCGATGGTGCCGTGCTGCTCGTACGGCACAGCTACAACACCAGGTGGGGGACCGTGGGCGGGCTGGCGAAGCGTGGAGAGTTGCCGGATTCTGCTGCCGTGCGCGAGTCATTCGAGGAAGTCGGGCTGTCGGTGGTTCTGACCAGTGAACCCGTGGTTGTGGTTGAGCCGGTCCTTCGCAGGGTCGACGTCGTGTTTGCCGCTGCACCCGCCGCGAACGCCGAGTGGACCAGCGCCAGGCCAACTTCGCCCGAGATCACCGAAGTCAGATGGTTCGCGCCCACCGAGCTGCCGGAACTGTCCCGGGAAGCGGCGGATGCCTGGATTGCCCTCCAGCGGGCACTCGCCGACCGCAGCTAGCCATATCAGTCAGTCAGCCGGGCAGGGCATCGCTTTGCGGGCAGGGCATCGCTTTGCGGGCATGGCGTCGCCCGTGCGCACGGGAAGCAACCTCCGTGGCCATTGCCTTCCGTAGCCATTCCCCGCCGTGGCCATTGTGTGGCCGCCGGAAGTTAGGGTCGGCAGATGTCCGTTTCTGCAACTCGTACCCGCACTGTTCCGGTCGGACCGGCATGTGGCTGTGGGGGACACCTGGCCAGCCATCTTGCCGCACTTGTGCCATTGCCCAGAGCGGTCTCGGAGGGGAAAGTAGATCGATCGCGGCCACCCCGGAAACTGGGTACCACCGTGATCCGGGGTGCGACTGTGCTCCCGGTCGATGCGGATTTCTCCGAAGCCGAGGCCGTGGCGTTTCAGGACGGGCGCATAATCGCCGTCGGTTCGGAATCCGAGGTGCGAGACCTGGCCGGACCGGATGCGGAGGTTCTGGATCGTCCGGAAGTCACGATTCTGCCCGGTTTCATCGAGCCGCATGCCCACGTTCTGCCCGCCGCGATTCTTGACGAGTTCCATGACGTCGGGCCCTTCAACTTCGACACGGTTGACGAGGTGCTCTCCCACCTGCGAACCAAGGTCTCCGAAGCCGGTGAGGAGTGGGTGGTTGGTCGGCAATTCGATCCGTCCCTTCAGGCCGGCCCGGATGAACTGACCATCGACATGCTGGATTCAGTTTCGGAAACCGTGCCCGTGTTGGTGGTGAACGCCTCCGGTCACCTCGCGTACGCGAACTCAGCGGCGCTCGCCGTGGCCGGGATCAACAAGGACACTCCCGATATCGACGGATCGCCGTATGGCCGGAACCCGGATGGCTCCCCGAACGGGGTCCTCATGGGCCAACCGGCGATGTTCAGTGTCCTGGGCCTCAACCCGGCACTGGTCGGCATCGACATTCTGGCTCGGGCAGCGGATGTCTGCCGCCGGGCTTCCAAAGTGGGAGTCACCACGATTTGTGATCAGGGCGCTGGTTTCCTGTTCGGCCCCGGTGACGTGGACATCTACCAGTCCCTGGCGGCTGCCGGTGATCTGCGCACCCGTCTGCGCTACTCGGTATACGACGTCAACGGCGACGGATTCGATACTGCCGGAATTACCCCTCGGGCGGGCGACGAACTCATTCGGTCGGTTGGCTGGAAGATCGTGTCCGACGGATCGAATCAGGGCCGCACCGGTCATCAGAGGGATCCGTATCTGGGCACTGATGATCGGGGTTTTGCATATGTCGAACCCGCAGATCTCGTGGAGAAGGCGCGTCGACGCTCGGCGCAGGGTTGGCAGATCGTCATACATGCGAACGGTGATCAGGCGATTGACGACGCGATCGATGCCCTGGAGGCAGCCACCGACACTTCCGGGGCGGACCCGCGGCACAGGATCGAACACTGCTCGATCCTCCATGACGACCAGATTCGCCGGATTGCCGCCCTCGGAATCTCGCCGAGCTTCCTGATCGGGCACGTCTACTACTGGGGTCAGGCGTTTCGTGATGACATCTTCGGCCCGGAGAAGACGGAGATGCTGGATCGCACCGCTTCGTGTTCGGCCGCCGGTGTGCGATGGACCATTCACTCCGACGAGATGGTGACGCCGATCGGGCCGCTGCGATGCATTCACAATGCGGTCAGCCGCGAACTCTGGCGCGAACCGGGTGTTGTCCTGAACCCCGACGAGCGCGTCTCGATCGAGGCCGGAATCCGCTCGATGACCTCCGAAGCGGCGTGGCAGTGTCACAGCGAACACGAGATTGGTTCGCTGGAAGCCGGGAAGATGGCTGATCTCGTGGTGCTGGATCGTGATCCGCGGACCGTCGATCCGAGCGAGCTCCAGTCAATCGAGGTTCTCGAGACCTGGATGGACGGAGAGCTCCGTTACTCGGCCGGAGCGAACTGAAGCTCAGGTTCCCCAGGCTCGACAGCTCAGGCTCGAAAGCTCGAGTTCAATAGCTCGAGTTGGGTATTGCCCCTTCCGTCACCGCAGTGGGTTCAGGCCGGTGCCTCGCCGCGGCGTGTTGTCCGGCTCGTGGCACGGGACTCTGGACCCTTGCCGAGTCGGGCAGTCCAGCCGAACGGATTCTGTTGATCCGTCTCGGTCCGGGAGGCAGGAAAGACCACTCTGCACCAGATGATGATCCTCGCTTGCGCAGCGGGGGACAGGTGGGTGAATTCGAGGCCCACCACATACCCGATTTCGCCGGCTTTGGCTCGGGGTGCGACCCAGCGAACTTCCGATGCCACCGTGGCGGGGTGATTGTGACCGTCGATTCCGGGAACCAGAAGGTTGACCATCATCAGTTCACCGATCTCAGGCTCTCGGTGGAAGATCACCGAAGCACCACCTTCGGCGAGGTCGATCACCTCGTGTGTGGCTCCGGCAATGAGCGCCTTGGACTCCACTGCGAAGCGCGGAGTCCGCCGGGCCGGCCGGAATA
>JAUXGW010000017.1 GCA_030621865.1 Actinomycetes bacterium | reverse complement strand
CTCCGGCTGTCCCTGAGATACCTTGCTAGCAAGTTAGTTTGCCTGGAAGATCTCGGAAGTGGGGGCATGACCGAATCCGCGGAAATTCTGCCAACCCTGACTCTGATGCTGACGCGCCTGGCGCGCCTCAACGAGGAGTTCCTTCACAAACACTGCTTCGCCAGTGGAACCACAGCCGCTGAGTTCCGGGTTCTGTCGATGCTCTGCCACACGGACCTCGAAGGCCCGATCAGCCCCACAACGATCTCGGAGTGGATTGTGCAGACCTCGGGTGGACTGAGTGCCACTCTTGGGCGCCTTCAGGAACGGGGACTGGTGGACCGGGTGGAGGATCCCGCTGACGGTCGATCCCTGCTCGTACAGATAACTCCCGATGGCCGGACGCTTCACGATCACCTTTTCGCGGAATTGCTCAGGAACTATGAACCGGTGCTCGGTGCCGTTGATCCGGATCCCGCACTCTCAACGGTTCGATCCCTCATCGAAGGGTTCGAAACCGCCATGTCGAGGGCCGTCAGTGGCAACTGGAAAGTGCCTGCGAGTGACAGTGGCGAAACGTCCAAATTCCAATCGAAGCAGAAGCAGGAGTCTCAGAGATGAAATCCAGAACCCGGGCGATTCGACTTGGCACGGCGCTGGTGGTTGCCCTTGTTGCCATTGCGTGTACCAGTGACTCCGATGAGTCGGGGAGTGACCCGGAGGGAAGCGAGTCCGAGGTTTCCCAGGGCAGCGATGCGCCGGAGCAGCCCCTTCCGTCAAGGAATCCGAACCTGGCGGACTCGGTGGTGCCCATGGCGCATTTCGATGCTGCACAGACCGACAGCGTCGCGGTCAGCGGGCCGGACGGTCCCACCCTCGCCCTCACCGAGGACGATCTGACCTACCAGCATCTGGGTCCGGCTCATTTCGGGATTGCCATATCGCCCGAATATGCCGATGGCCGGCGGGTCATCTGGAGCAACGGGGGAGACCGCATCAGCAAACTGGATTACGAAACGCTGGAAGTTCTGGCGGAACTCCCGCTGCCTGACAAGGGCAATGTGGATGCTGCCACGGCCGATGGACATATTTCTGATCTCGATGCTGCTTCGGGCGAGGAACTGGCCGACATCAGCATCGAGTTGGCGGCCAACTACCTGCGGGGTCTGGCGGGTGTCTATTACCTGCTTGACGACACAAACACCCTGTTCGTCGGTGGACCGGAGTCGGTGATTGCCTACGGCGACGTTGATCCCGATGACCCTGATTCCGAGATCGAGGTTGTCCGGGAATGGAGCAAACCGGCTGAGATCGGGGGAGTGTTCGTGGGAGCGAACATCACTCAGGACGGGCGTCTGGCCCTGGTCACCGACGAAGGATGGACTGTGGCGGTAACGCGGGACTTCACGGAGTTCGACGCCATCCAGTTGACCGGAGCGGAGGCCGCGCCGGCTCACAACGCCGCGATGGCGGATGCTGGTCAGCGCAAGGGGAGTGCCGACTGGGTCCGCAACAGTCTTGCGGTTGATGAAGAGGGAGGTATCTATGCAGTTTCCCTTGATCACGTACACAAGGTGATCTGGACGGGCGAGGACTTGTCCGTCGACACCGCAGATGGCGCCTGGACAGCGGAGTACAGCAACTCCACCGGCGTGGGTTCCGGGGCCACACCATCCCTGATGGGATTCGGTGAAGATGACGACAAGTTCGTGGTGCTGACCGACGGTGACGAAGTGATGAATGTGGTTTTGATGTGGCGTGATGAGGTACCCGAAGATTGGACAGCCCCTGATGGCGCTCCCGATCAACGCATTGCCGGTCAACAGCCGGCCAACGTCGGTGATCCCGACATCGAGGCGATCCAGACGGAGCAGTCAGTGGTTGTCGGTGGCTGGGGCGCGATGGTGGTGAACAACGATCCGGCCTCCGTGCCCGAGGGTTACCCCGAGATCGGTCACCGTCTGTTGTCGGGCTACGCGGGAGCCGATCCGGCGTTCGCACCCCATGGAATCCAGAAGTTCGCCTGGGATCCGGATTCCCGGGAATTCGCCGAACAGTGGGTGAACACCGAGGTCTCCTCGGCAAACTCGGTTCCGGTGGTCTCACTCGGTTCGGACATCGTCTACACGGTGGGTGCGCGAGAAGGTGAGTGGGGTCTCGAGGCTCTGGACTGGACCACGGGTGAGTCGGCGTTCCACTGGACCACCGGATCCAACCGTTACAACACGCTGTTCTCGGGAATGAACCTCGATCAAGACGGTCGGGTCATCCACACCACACCGTTCGGAGTCGTCAGATATGAACCCGAAGGAAACCAGTGACCGGATCAATCACCTATGAAGTTGCGGATCGAATCGCGACGATCACAATCGACCGTGCCGAGGCCCGTAACTCGTTGAACCTGGAATCGCTCACGGCGCTTGTTTCCGCAATGGGGACTGCGGACGCCGACGCCGACGTGGACGTTTCGATTCTTACTGCCACCGGCTCGGTGTTCTCGGCCGGTCTCGATCTGAAGTCGCTCAGCACGGGCGAGATCGACGTGTTGGAGCACACCATTCGCGGGAATCCGTGGACGGGTCGGACCAAACCCATGATTGCGGCCGTCAATGGTCCGGCAATCACCGGTGGACTCGAACTCGTGCTGAACTGTGATCTGGCAATCGCAACTCCGGAAGCGAAGTTCGCCGACACCCATACCCGAGTGGGGATCCTCCCGTTCTGGGGCATGAGTGTGCTCCTTCCGAGGGCGGTTGGCCCGCGCAACGCCGCACTGATGAGCCTCACCGGGAACTTCATCTCTGCGGAGGACGCGCTGCGGTGGGGACTGGTTTCGGAGATCGTCGCTGATGGGGATCTGATCGACCGTGCCCGGCAGTTGGCGGCTGACATTGCGAACAATGATCAACCCGGTGTCCGGGCGATGCTGCGTCTATGTCGCGATGGCGCGGGATTGCCAGTGTCGGAGGCCGCAGAACTGGAAATCGAGCGGTCCACCGAGTGGCACGGTGAAGGTTTTGACACCGCGGGCATCGGCCGACGCTTCGAGGCCATCAAGGCGCGTGGCCGGGCACAAGCAGAGAAGGAAGCATCAGCGAAATGACTGACGGCAGCAGTGAAGAGGTGGCGGCACCCGACGACATCAGGGTCACCCTCGAAGTGAATGACGCAGTGGCGGATGTCCGCCTCGCCCGGCCCGACAAACTCAACGCTGTCGACGGGGAAATGATCGAGGCGATCATCGAAACCCAGCAGCGAATCGCGGCGGACCCATCGATTCGAGTGGTGGTGCTGTCAGCCGAGGGACGCGGTTTCTGCTCAGGTCTGGACATGTCGGTGTTTGCGGATATGGCCGGAGGCGACCTCAGCAGCGACTCCGATGAGATCGAGGCGGCGGCTGCGGACTTGAGTCCCACGGGTGCGGCGCGTCCTCAGTTGATTGGCTGGGGTTGGTATGAACTTCCCCAACCCGTGATCGTGGCGGCCCACGGTGCGGTGTTCGGTGCCGGAATGCATATCGCGCTCGGCGCAGACATCAGATACGTACACCCGGATGTGAAGATGGCGTTCGTCGAAACGGAGTTCGGCCTGTTGCCGGACTTGTCACCGATCCAGTCCCTGCGGCGCGTCGCCAGACTGGACGTGATCAAGGAACTGGTGATGACCAGTCGGAGAGTTCGCGGCGAAGAAGCCGTGCAGCTTGGACTGGCAACCCGATGTGTGGAAGATCCATTCGCTGAAGCCATGCAGACAGCGCAGCTCCTCGCCGCCAAGAGTCCCGATGCCATGCGAGCCGCGAAACGGGTGATCAACGCTTCCGGATTGTTGCCGGTGGCCGAAGGATTGGCACTCGAGATGAAAGCCTCTGTGGATCTGATCGGCACCGCCAATCAGATGGAAGCGGTGATGAGTCGCCTGGAGGGTCGTGATCCTGAGTACACCGACCCGATTTGATCCCGGCCATCGAGGAGGCGGATTCGTTTTCGCCCTCGATCTGCGGAACCGAATCTGGCGGGACCAGACCCGGCGGGACTGACTGCAACGGGACCGTTCAGATTCGGAATTGAACCGCGGAGCGGTCCTCCAGGATCGGTTTGATGTGCTCTTTGATGGCGCGAAGGTGTGCTTCGTGGTCCCGGTAATCGGCGTAGCCGGCCTCATCATCGAAGTCGGCCACGATCGCGAAGTCCCAGTTGCCTTCCGAGACACCGGCGTCTGAGCCGAAGCTGTAGTTCCTCACCGCGTCAATCTGCCCGGGAAGCCTGGAGAGAGCGGCGCTGACCGCGTCCACATCCTCTGTGGTTGCAGTCTCGAACCAACGGAGCATCACGACGTGTCGAATCATGGATCACAAGCTACCCATGCGCCGGGTCTGGTACGTTGCGCGGCCATGGATCTTGGTATCAGCGGCAAGCGGGCTGCAGTGGCGGCGTCGTCGGCAGGTCTGGGACTGTCGAGCGCAATGTCGCTGGCCTCCGAAGGGGTTCGGGTGGCGATCTGCGGAAGAAGGTCCGAGACGCTGGAATCGGCTGCGGCAACGATAAGAAACGGGAGCGGAGCTTCCTCCGCAGACGTTGTCACGATCGCGGCAGACGTGAGCAGTCCGGAGGGTGCCGAGGGATTCGTCGGACAGGCGAGCGCAGCCCTTGGGGGAATAGACATTCTGGTTGCCAACGCGGGCGGCCCACCAGCCGGAACCTTCGACTCGACATCCATCGACGACTACCGCACGGCCCTGGATCTCAACCTGTTGTCCACGGTAGCGATGTGCCGCGCCGCCGTGCCGTCGATGCTGGATCAGGAGTGGGGAAGGGTGGTGGCGATCACCTCGATCGGAGCTCGTCAACCCATCGGGACACTCATGGCCTCGAGCACCGCGCGAGCAGGTGTCACGGGATTCCTGAAGGTGTTGGCGGGCGAAGTTGCCTCGAGTGGTGTGACCGTGAACTCTGTTCTGCCCGGAATCCATCGAACCGATCGCCTGGCAGGGCTCGCTCCGGCAGATCTGGACGCGTTGAGCGCCGATGTGCCTTCCGGGGTGCTTGGCAACCCCGCAGACTTCGGCGAGGTCGTGGCCTTCCTGTGCAGTCAGCAGGCGAATTTCATCACTGGCACGGCTGTGTCGGTTGACGGCGGTGCAACCCGGGCTCTCCTGTGATCACGTTCCCCTGATCAGTTGAGGTCCGCGGGGCAACATCAGCCAGCTGATCCAGGTTCTCCCAGGGCGAGACCACGAAGTCGAGTTGACCCTCGAGAACCAGGATGTGCTGCGGTTCCGGATCCACCAGGGTTGCCCATGAAGTGGTGTCGATGATTGAGGATTCGTGGTAGATCCTCGATCACGTCATCGCGAAGCTGGAACACGAAAAACACCGAAGGAGGATCATCCGGGAGTTCGCGGAACTCTGGCAAGTTCGAAAGGGCGGATCAGGGGATTCCGGATGAACGTGTCCGGTTCTCGAAGGTGTGCCGGTCAGGTCGGGGCGTAGGTCTCTCGACCGGCCTGATCGCGGACCTGGCGGATCTTGTCTGCCAGTTCGTCGATGGATCCGGGCATTTTGAATGATGTGTAGGTCACGCGGCGTTCCGTGTGTTCGGGCGGAGTGGCGCAGTGCATCGCGCAGCTGAGATGAACTGTCACATCGCCGACATCGGTGCTCAGGAACAGCTGCGGGAGATCAAGTTCGTCGGAAACGTCGAACAACGGAATGTTCACGCGGTGAGATCCAGCCACTATCCCGAGCTGCCCGTTGGTTTCATCAGATCCAGTCACCGACACGCCGAAGGTGAGGCTGGCACAGGAATAGCTGTGGAGACCGAGGGCGCAGTCCTTGTGCCAGGGGAGATCGGAGATGCCCTCCTCGATGCCCACCGGCTTCACGAGAAGGTCACTTCCGACAAACTGGTGGCCTTTGCCGGTTACCGCCGCGATCGGATTCAGGCGTTCCTCATACGGGAAATCGAGATCGTTTCCAGTCAGACCGGTGACCCGCACGCAGATCTCCTCGTCGCCCCGTTTCGCATACCAGGCGCGGCGGTCGCCGGGTGTCATCCGGGCGCGCCATTCGTCCATCAGCTCACTCAAACGGGCCATTTCGATCTCGCTGAAGACAGCCTTGAAGTGCAGGAATCCGGTTTCGGCCAGGAAGTTCGCGATGTCGGCAGGATCATCATCGACCACGAACTTCTGGTTCAGATCGAGTTGGGCACCCTGGCGGTCCTTGAATGTGATCAAACCGGGTTCATTGGCCGGGCGGCCGTCAATCAGCGCCCGCAGCACGGGTTCCCAGTTGATGACTTGCACTATGTTGCCGCGCGGCATCTCGAATTCCTCGCTGATCATGAGGGCAACCGTGCTGCGGACGTCGTTTACCAGGTCGCTGAACCATTCGGTGCTCAGCGACACCAGGGATCCCGAACCCGTGTCCCCTTCAACAACCTCGAGGTCTCCGTTGTCATCCAGCTGCCAAGTGAAAGTCTGGCCATCAACACTCACACCGAACTGATCGAGTCCGGACGCCACGAACGCCCGGGTCGCCAGATCCCCGCGATCGACGATCAGAGTCGGGACTTCATCGAGATGGAACTCGCCGATCGTGGTGTTGTGGATCTCTGAAGGCGTTCGGGTCCTCTGGTCGAAATCGAATCGGGCCATGGGAGAAACCTAGGGCGTTTCGTTCTGGATTGTCACCCAGTCACGAGCTTCCAAATAGGGCTTGAACGTCTCTGCGATGGCGATCAGGTCAGCTGTCCGTTTCGGTCTCTGGATTTCGTAGAGATTCCCGAATTCGAGCAGGCCAACCATGTGATGCCAAAGGCGAACGGCCGCGTCTGCGGTGGGCGGATCCACGAGCACTGGTCCAAACAGGGCATTCGATTCGTCGAACACGAGAGTCGGTACACCCCAGCCTCCCAGGTCCACCACCCGCTGATGATCCGAGAGCACGTCGTCATGGGTGCTCTGATCCTCAATTGCTTCAGTGACCAGCGAGCGCGGCACGCCCAGTCGTTCGACCAGTTCCTCGGCCACTTCGCGGCGGTGAGGTTTGCGGCCGTCCACGTGCAGCGCTGTTCCCGCTTCGGAGTACCAGCGGTCGAGCAGAGCGGGATCCCCTCGTGCCAACCGTGCACCGACCCGCATCATCGACCAGCCATAGGACCAATCACGTTCCCACGGGTGCTTCTTGCCGTCCTTGCGGTTGATCTCCTCGAGGCTGAAGAAACGCCAATTCACCTTCAGACCCAGCTGATCTCGTACCTCGCGTATCCACAGGGAGGCCTGGTAAGCCCACGGGCACATGATGTCGAAGTGGAAGTCGACTTCCTGAATGTCGGTGACGGATCCCGAGGAATCTCTTGGTCGAAGATCAATTCCGGCGTCCTGAGAGTGGTTGGCCCGAGACTGGTTGGATTGCACCGTCGGTCCTTCCGTAGGTGGCGTCATGTTCTCGTCGGGTGGCTCGCCGTGAGTACCGGCTGTCAGAGGCGCTCGTATGTCCCGACAAGTGCCGCCTCGGCCAGGGTCGTATCAGTTATGGCGGACCTCACTTCGTCGGCGTCGGCACCCTCGGTGACGTCCGGCGACTCCGAAACTGCGATGGCCTGAAACTCATAGTTGTGGGGTCCGCCGGGTGGTGGGCACGGTCCGAACCAACCGGCTTGACCAAGTCCGTTGACCCCGTTGATCGCTCCCGCGGGTTCGACACCTTCTTCGATGGATCCGTCGGGATCCAGACCCCACAGGACCCAGTGGATGAAGCTGCCTCCGGGAGCATCGGGATCATCCACGATCACGACGATTTCCTGGGTTCCTTCGGGAACGTGTTCCCAGGTGAGGGCCGGCTGGGTGTCGGCTCCGTCACAGGTGTATTCGGGTGGGATCGCAGCAGCGTCGGCAAACGCGGTGCTACTCACGGTGAGTTCGGCCATTTCGTCCGATTCGTCCATCTCGGAATCATCGGTTCCTTCGCCGGAGGAGGAACCATCGGCCGAACTTCCGGTCGTGCTGGTCGTGGCGTCCGAGTCATCAGAACTGCAGGCTGCAGCCGTCAGGGCCAAAGCGGCGATCACCAGCAAAAGCGTCTTGCGAGTCATGGAGGGTCCTCAGTTCAGTTCTGTTTTCCGAATTGACCCTAACGGGATCCGGGCCTTCTTCGACGCGGCAAATGTGGTCACGTGCTTCACGGGCGATGGTCCTGCAGGTACGAATGGACGCACATGTGCGTGCGTATGAATGTGGATACCGGGTGCTTGCCGCCAGACTGTTCACATGCCGCGCCTTCTGATCGTGCACCACACTCCCTCTCCCGTGATGCATACGCTGCTGGATTCGGTGATGGCGGGGGCGGGGGAGTCCGGGGTGAACGATCTGGATGTACTCGTGAAGCCGGCCCTCGCAGCGACGGCCTCCGATGTTCTCGACTCCGACGGCTATGTACTTGGCACACCGGCGAACCTCGGGTACATGTCGGGCGCGTTGAAGCATTTCTTCGACACGATCTATTACCCGTGCCTGGATGCCACCGTCGGGACACCCTTCTCTGTGTACATCCACGGCAACAGCGACACCGATGGCGCCCGGCTCGGGATCGAGAAGATCGTCACCGGACTGCGCTGGAAGCTGGTGGCCGAAGTTCTCCAGATGATCGGTGATCCCGGCAAGGATGACCTTGCAGCCTGCTGGGAACTCGGCGCGGTGACGGCCGCGATGCTGGACGCCTGACGCCGGCTCAGGAGAGGTGCCCTACAACGGCGTGGTCGGCTCGCCGTCGAGCCAGGTCCCGATGACTTCGATGTCGCCCAGCTCGGCTCCGGGTGCATCAAGAGGGTTGCGTTCCAGAACCGTGAAGTCCGCCCGTTTGCCAACCTCAATTGACCCGACCTTGTCGTCCAGCCCAAGTTGCCATGCTGCTTCCGAAGTGACCGCCGACAACGCCCGTTCAACCGAAATGGCCTGCTCGGGTGCGATCCGGGTTCCGAGCCTTGTCCGGCGGGTCACAGCGGTCTCCATCAGCTTGAGTGGCGATGGTGGATACATCGGTGAATCGGCGTGCAGGCTGATCTGGTGACCCTGCTCGACGGCGGTTCCGATCGGCATGAGTTTGTCGGCGCGCTGTCTGCCAATGATCTCGGCTTCAAGTTCGGGACCGTAGTGACGGATGTGGTCAACGTGGAAACTTGGTGAGACACCCAGGCGTCGGGCCCTGGCCAGGTCATCCGCTGTGGTGAGGGCACAGTGTTCGAGGCGCCAACGATGATCGGTGGGCGAAACGTCGGTGAGTACCTCTTCGTAGAAGTCGAGCATCTCCCGCGAGCTTCGGTCCCCTTGGGAATGAGTCAGCACCTGCCAGCCGTCTTCGCCGAACGAGCGCAGCAGCTCGGTCACCTCCGCTGGTTCGAAGTTTGCCTGGCCAACTGTTCCCTCGGGGATGCCCAGAGTGCAACAGCAGAGGTCAGAAGCCAGGTAGGGCTCCTCCATGAGCATCGTTCCGGTGTACGGGGAGCCGTCGTACCAGAGCTTCACACCATGGATTCGAAAGCGATCGGATCCGTTTGCCAACTGGTCTGCGGGAGAGGTTCCCGCCAGATCGGGGGAGCCATGTTGCAGGTACGCCACCGACCGCAGGGGCGAGTCCGGCCGTTCGAAGGTTTCACGAAACACGTCGGTGGGGAAGACTGATCCGGCCACACCCACTGTTGTGATGCCGACCTCGCGATAGCGGTTGGACTGAGCGGCCAGTCTTTCCAGCATCTTCTCGCGCGTGGGCATGTCGAAGATGACCAATGGCAGCATCGCTGATTGTTCGGCGATCCGACCGGTTGGATGTCCCGCAGCGTCTCTCGCATAGTGACCTCCGCCAGGGGGATCCGGGGTGTTCTCGTCGATTCCGGCCGCGGCCAGGGCGGCCGAGTTGGCGTACATCGTGTGCATCGACTGAAGCATCACCACGATGGGATGTTCGGTGCTGATGGCGTCGAGTCGGTGGCGATCCCAAACTCCGAGATCTGGTGTGAGCATCGGATCCAGACCGAATCCGAAGATCCATTCCCCCGGGGCTCGAAGGGCGGCAGCTTCCGAGAGCGCGGCCTCGACGCCACTGACCGAGGAATATGTGAATCCCGAGATGTCCACCCACGAATAGAGCTGTGCAGACAGGTCGGGATGTGTGTGCGGTTCGATCAGGCCCGGAGTGAGGGTCATGCCGGCAAGGTCGGTCACCTCGTCGGCCGTTCTGCGCTTGCCCAGAACGTCCCGGGCATCGCCGACCGCAACTATGTGACCGTTTTCGATTGCCACGGCTTCCGCCGCCCCGGCACCCATGGTCACGATCGGACCGCCGGTGATGAATTGCATGGACCGAACCTACCCGGACGGTGGTGGTGGAGACGTTCGCGGTTCCGCCATCCTTCTTGCCATTCAGAGTGGCCGACGTATGCTTTCGGATGTTGAATCGCGTTCGGTCCTTCGCAGATCCGGCTCCATCCGGACTTGGTTCAGGCCGATCGATGTGGTGCCACAGGGGGACCAGGGAATGAGTTTCAGAGAAGTCCACGAACCGGCGAGTTCTCCGGACATGCCCGATGGAGTTGCGATGCAACCTCGGGAATTCGAGTTCACCGATGTGGAGAACATTCCTCAGTACTGGAACCTGTCCAATCCCGTCCTCACCCATTTCGAGAATGCCTTTTCGATCCTGATCCCGCCCGGTGAACAGTTCTTCATTCAGTCGGTCCGGTACTACCAAGACCGGGTCACGGATCCCGAAGCCCTGGAATTGATCCGAACGTTCGTCCAGCAGGAGGATCTTCACGGTCAGGCCCACCACGTCTACAACGCCACGATTGCCAACTTCGGAATCGACGTTGCCCGCGAGGAGTCATACGCCGCTTCGGTTTTCGCCAAGTTGCAGAGGCGCCTTCCGCGCCTGATCCAGCTGGGGATCACAGTTTTTTCCGAACACCTCACCGCGGTTGGGGCGCACACGCTTCTTGATGATCCGGACGCCATCCATGAGATGGATCCGCAGATGCTCGAGTTCTGGCGTTGGCATGCGGCGGAGGAACTCGAACACAAGTCCGTGGCCTTCGACCTGTTCCGCAGGGTTGGCGGTGGATACGTGACGCGGATGGCAGCGATGGCCACAGCGGTTGCCACTCTCGGGTTCCCGATGGTGAAGATCGTCAGGCGGATGATGAAGGAAGATCCACGGCCGATCACGAAGGCCGACCGTGGCGAAGCGAGGGCCGTGCAGGCCAAGATCATGAAACGTCAGGTCAGATTGCTGCTTGCCTACCTGAAGCCAGGTTTCCATCCCTGGGACATCGACGACACTGAACTTCTCGAGGGTTGGTATTCGGATCCGGTTCCGGCCGCTGCGCCCGAGGTTCGGCGACAACCGGCACCTACTGGCAGCTGACCATCACCTTGCCGTAGGTCGGTGGCCCCAGGACCGTCTCGAGCGCTTCTGGCCAATTCTGCAGATCGAAACGGTGGGTGATCATTGCCGAAGCGTCCACCTGTGACAGCAGGTCGATTGCGTCCTCGAATCGTTTCGGGTATTCCATCGCCCCGCGGATGGTGAGTTCCTTCATCATGATTGCGAGGAACGACGTCGGGATCTCCTCGAAATGAAGGGCCACGACCGCGAGGGTTCCACCCGGTGCCGAGTGATCGATCACCGACCTGATCACCGAGGCGGCACCCGTGGCTTCGATGAATGAGTTGGTTGCGGCCATCGGGCCCAGCACGTGGTCAACCGAACCGTGGCGTTCCCGCAGGACCTTCCAGACGTCTTCGTCTGCCAGGAGCGTTTCGTGGGCGCCCATCTCCCTGGCGATTTCGAGGCGTTCGGGCGCCATGTCGATTGCCACGATGTCGCGGGCCCCGCGAACCTTCGATGCGGCGATGGCCGACAGGCCGATCGGTCCGGCACCGAATACGGCGACCGTTCCATCCTCATGAACCCCGGCTTGGTTGGCGGCGTTCAATCCCACAGCCATCGGTTCCGCGAGAGCAGCCACCTCCATTGGCATCCCCGCAGGGATCGCCATGAGTCGTCCACCTCGAGCAGCATCCTTGACGAGCAGGTGAGTGGTGAGCGCACCTTCCGGTCCGCCATTGCCGATGCGTCCACTCTCATCGTCGCCGGGATGCACGATCACACGATCGCCGAGGTTCGCGTCATCCACGTTGTCACCCACGAATTCGACCTCGCCCGAGAGTTCGTGGCCGAGCGGCATCGGAATCCCGGTGGGGCCAACGAGTCCTCCCGCGGCGATGTACTTGAGGTCGGTTCCGCAGATCCCGCACGATGACACGCGCACGACCACGTCGTCGTCCCCCGGCTCCGGCTCGGCGATGTCATCGAGGCGGACGTCATTGGAGTCATGGATTCGAACCTGCTTCATGGGCACCATGTTGGCGTGCCCGAGCCGCCTCCGTCGGACGAACCGGGAAGGTTCTAGGGTTCGCGTCGAGGAACAACGCGGCAACGATTCCGACAGGGGACTGACGTGGATGATGAGAACTGGTGGGATCCGCGCACGGATGTGCCACTGCATGAGTGGCGACCGAGTGCTTTCGAGATGCTGCCGGCAGACATGGCGCAGGCACATCAGGTTCACGATCGGATCTGGGTTTCCACAGGACTGTCACATTCGTATCTGATCACCGCCTCTGAAGGGCCCGTGATCATCAATACCGGGATGGGCTTCGAGGCGCCTGTTCACAAGCGCAATTTCGACTCGGTCGACGACTCACCGGTGGCAGCGGTCATCTTCACCCAGGGGCACGTCGATCACGTTGGTGGAGTGGATCATCTGAAGGATCCGGACACGATTGTGATCGCCCAGGCGGGTAACGCCGCTCACCAACGCGATGACGAGCGCATCTACAGCTACCGAATCGATCGATCCAACTTTGCCTTCCAGAGGACGGTTCGGGATGGGGCTCTGCGAATCCTGGATGAGTTCGGCTCACTGCCCGACCAGGCCATCCCGCAGCCGACGCTCACTTTTGAGGACAGCCTTGAACTGACCATCGGGGACCTGAGCCTCGAGTTGATCTCGACACCCGGAGGGGAGACAACCGATTCACTTGTCGTGTGGCTTCCAGATGAACGTGTCGCCCTGGTGGGAAATCTTCTCTCGGCACTTCCGGGTCATATTCCGAATCTGGTCACGTTGCGCGGTGACCGGCATCGGGAGGCCCTCAAGTTCGTCGACTCCGTTGACCGCCTCAGGGCACTTCGTCCGGAGATGCTGCTCCCGGGCCACCATGGTCCCATCGAAGGTGCGGATTACATTGCCGGGGAGTTGCAGCGTGTTCGTGATGCCACGTTGTGGGTGCATGACCAGACAGTGGAGGCCATGAACAGCGGCCGCACCTTGTGGGAGACGATGAAGTCGTTGGAGCTGCCCGCCGAACTGCAGGTGGGTGAGGGTTACGGGAAGGTCGCCTGGGACGTGCGGGCGATCTGGGAGACATATGCCGGCTGGTTCAAGCATTCCTCCACCACCGAGCTCTACGGTTCCCCTCGCCAGAATGTCGATTCCGAAATCGTTGCGCTGGCCGGCGGACCCGAACCGGTAGTTGCGCGAGCCGACGAGTTGTTGGCTCAGGGTGACCCGGTTGGTGCGATCCACCTGTGCGACGTGGTTCTGACGGGTGAGGCCGGACATCGTGGGGCCATCGCCGTTTCTTCCGAGGCACATCGGAGGTTGTCCGAGGACAGCACGAATTTCTGGCTGTCGTGCTGGCTGGACAATCAGGTGATGGAACTCACCGCTCGCCTGAAGTCAGAGGCCCCCGATGCCTGACCCCGGGATCATCCGGATCGCTGACCTTGGTGATCCTCAACTCAGCCCCGAGGTGATAGCGCTGCGCGAAGCTGCGTCCGGTTTCCCGGTTGAGTTCACAACCGATGCCATAACCCGGGCTGCCGGGGACCGGATCGGCAGGCATGATCCGACCTTTGACGTCAATCGGTCGGACCTCTTCGGAAATGGGGATGCGATCGAACGACTGGCGGTGGTTTGTTCCTCGGCGGAGGCCGACACGGGCATGCACGCCGCTGGTCGTGCTGCTGTGTGGCTCGATCTGGTGCGGTACATGTCCAACCGGGCGCTCATCGAAGATCTGCTGCAACGTCATCCCGAGATCTCGGACGAGGTGATCGAGGCTCCGCTGATCGTGGCGGGCCTCCCGCGGTCGGGCACGACTCACCTGCTGAACCTCATGGCCGCTGACTCGCGGTTTCGTTCGTTGCCGTATTGGGAGAGTCGGGAGCCGGTTCCCTTTTCGGGGGAAAGAACAGCGATCGGCGGGGAGGATCCACGGTTCACACGGGCCCGCAAGGACTGGGAGCAAACGGACTCGCTGTTGCCGCTGCTCAAAGCCATGCACGCAATGACCCCGGAGCACATCCACGAAGAGGTCGAACTCATCGCCAACGACATTGCCGGGTATGTGTTCGAGTGGTTGTTCAACGCACCCCTGTGGCGTGACTACTACCTCTCCACCGATCAGACACCTCACTACGAGTACATGCGTGACCTCCTCAAGATCCTCCAGTGGCAGGACCGCGTGGATCCGAATCCACATCGTGCGTCCGACGTTGGGGAATCCCGTCGATGGGTACTCAAGTGCCCTCAACACCTCGAACAGCTACCTGTGCTGATGAGCACGTTTCCGGATGCAACGGTGGCGCTGACACATCGGGATCCAACCTCAGTGGTTGCCTCCTCAGCCACGATGAGCACCTACGGCGATCGACTGCGACGAATCGAGCCGGATCCACCCGCCGTGGCGCAATACTGGGCAGACCGCATTCAGGTGCTCCTTCGCGCCTGCGTTCGGGATCGGGACTCAGTGCCGGCCGATCAATCGGTGGACGTGCTGTTCCACGAATTCATGGCCGACGACCTGGCAACAGTGGAGAGGTTGTACGACGTGGCCGACATCGAAATGACGGCTGATGCCAGGGGCCAACTGGAGGCATATCTCAACGCCAACCGCCGGGGGAAACATGGTCGGGTGGTCACGGATCTGAGGGAGGACTTCGGAATGGATCGGGACGAACTGCGGTCACGGTACAGCGACTACATGTTGCGCTTCGGCGTGACGGCAGAAGGGATGGGTGAATGAGTCCCAGCGAGCCAGTGTTCGACTTCAGTGACACCAAGGTGTTGGTGACCGGAGGTACCAGCGGGATCGGATTGGCGATCGCAGAAGCATTTGCCGGGGCCGGGGCAGAGGTCGTGATCACCGGACGTCGTGTTTCTTCAACCGACTATCACGACGTGGATCGTCTGGCCGGATTCCGGTATGAGTCGCTGGAGATGAGGGATCGGGACGGAATCGAAGCGCTTGTGGACTCGCTGGGTTCGCTGGATGTGCTGATCAACAACGCCGGTGGAAACTTCCCGGACGGCCTCGACGAGGCTTCGCCCGAAGGATTTGATGCCTCGCTCGAAATGAACCTCATGGGAGCCCACCGACTGACTCGTGGCCTGTTTCCCCGGTTGAGGGCCAGCGGGATGCCTGGCGGTGGCAGCGTGATCAACGTGACCAGCATGTCGGCTTTTCGTCCCGCAGAGATGGTGCCTGGATATGCCACTGCCAAAGCAGCGCTGTTGCACCTGACCAGGCAGCTGGCGCTCACCTGGGCACGTGACGGGGTTCGGGTGAACTCCGTGGCGCCGGGGCTGGTGGAAACCAATCTCACGGCCCCCATGAAGGGGATCGAAGATATCGAAGGGCCGGAATTGGCAAAGGTGCCGATGGCTCGTTGGGGTCAGCCCGGTGATGTCAGTGGTGCCGTTCTGTTCCTTGCCGGCCCGGCCGCCCGGTTCATCACGGGCCAGAACCTCTGTGTGGACGGCGGATATTCCCTCACCTGAGAAGCAGCCAGCATGGTGTTCGTGCCCGGAGTCAGCGTGGAGATGTCGCTGTTGGTGGCCGCCTGCACGCTGGTGGTGAGTGCGGCGAACCGAAGTCCGAGACCTCCGCGGCGTGACACCGATTGAATCCCGCGTTCGTGGTCACCGTGGTGATGGTCACGTGCCAGACTGCGTGCTTTACGCGCGATGAAGGAGAGAGACAGATGAGTACCGAGTGGGGATTCGAAACTCGCCAGATCCATGAAGGTCATGAGCCGGATGAGGCAACCAGCGCCCGCGCTGTGCCGATTTATCAGACAACGTCATACAGCTTCCGGGATACCGAACATGCAGCGAACCTGTTCGGGCTGTCCGAGATGGGGAACATCTACACCCGTATCATGAATCCGACTCAGGGAGTCGTGGAAGCTCGCATGTCGAGCCTGGAAGGAGGCGTCACCACTGCTGTTGGTCTCCCTGGAGCGCTGGTGGTGGCATCCGGTCAGGCCGCTGAAACCATCGCGATTCTGAATCTCGCTCAGGCAGGTGACCACATTGTTTCCTCCGCCGCTCTTTATGGCGGCACCTACAACCTGCTGCATTACACGTTGCCGAAGATGGGGATTGATACGACCTTCATCCAGGACCCGGACAACCTCGATGAGTGGCGCGGTGCCGTCCGTGAAAACACCAAGGCTTTCTACGGAGAGACGATCGGCAATCCCAAGAACGACATGATGGACATCGCAGGAGTTGCCGGGGTTGCACACGAGGCGGACGTGCCGCTGATCGTGGACAATACTGTCGCGACTCCGTATGTCCTGCGTCCCTTCGAGCACGGCGCAGACATCGTTGTTCACTCGGCCACCAAGTTCATCGGCGGCCACGGCACGAGTATCGGTGGAGTGATTGTCGACTCCGGCAACTTCGATTTCGGAGCTTCCGGCAAACACCCGATGTTCACTGAGCCCGACCCGAGTTATCACGGCTTGTCCTACTGGCCGGCACTCGGTCCTGGTTCGTACATCATCAAGGCCCGGGTGCAGTTGCTGCGCGACCTCGGAGCTGCGGTCAGCCCATTCAACTGCTTCTTGTTCCTCCAAGGCCTGGAAACCCTGAGCCTCCGCATGGAACGCCACAACGCCAACGCCAACGCGGTGGCGGAGTATCTCCAGGGTCACGACCAGGTCGAGTCCGTGGCGCACTCTTCCCTGGCGAGTTCCGAGTGGAACTCCCGGGCCCTGGAACTGACCGGTGGAGCCGGATTCGGTTCCGTGCCGGCCTTCATCATCAAGGGTGGCAAGGAAGCAGGCACCAAGTTCGTGGAGGCCTTGGTCCTCCACAGCCATGTCGCCAACATCGGGGATGTCCGGAGCCTCGTGATCCATCCGGCATCCACCACCCACAGCCAGTTGACCGAGGAAGAGCAGGCATCCACCGGAGTGGAACCCGGATTGGTGCGCTTGTCCGTTGGTCTCGAGACCATCGACGACATCATCGCCGACCTGGAACTCGGCTTCGCTGCGGTCAAATAGCGCCGCGGCCGACCGGCCGAAACGAGAACTCGCAATGATGGGTCGGGGGTAACCCGGCCCATCGGCGCGCGTGGCCACCACTCGGCGTTCTGACCGCTTTTCGATCGGCGCCTTTACCCTTTGTGGGGAAGAGGGCTTGTGAGCAGCGAGTCCAGCATTTAAGCGTCAGCTCTTGCAGATCCAAGATGATTGCGGCGGAGTGTGAACGGTGAGTAACCGAAATTGGGTTGAGACGACTCTTCTGGTCACCGACATCGAGGGTTCGACGCGCGCCTGGGAAGCTGATGCGGAGTCGATGTCAACGCTTCTGGAACGTCATGACTCAGTTGTGAAGGACACGATTTCTGCGGCCGGCGGCAGTGTGTTCAAGCACACCGGTGATGGATTCGCCTCGGTTTTCGATGAACCTTCTGTTGCGGTACAGGCTGCTGTCAACACGCAGATCCTCGTATTGGAGTCCTTTGATGACCTGAAGGTTCGAGTGGCGGTCTACACGGGACGTGTTGAATCTCGAGATGGGGATTACTTCGGTGTTTCCCACAACCGCGCCGCTCGACTTCTGGCAGCATGTGTCGGCGGGCAGATCCTCCTGTCCAGCGATGGCGATTCTCCACCAGAGCTTCCGGAAGACGTCGAGGCCGAGGATCTGGGTGGATTGCACCTGAGAGATGTGCGTGAGCAAATGCGTGTCTTCCGGATCCGCCATCCCGACCTGCCGACTGATCGGCGATCGTTGCGTGCGCTCGACTACCTCCGCACCAATCTGCCCACGAACGCGTCGAGCTTCATCGGCCGTGACGAGGATGTGCAGGAGATCTCGACTCTGCTGCGTGAGCACCGGCTGGTCACCCTCATCGGACCCGGAGGCGTGGGCAAGACGCGACTGGCGCTCTTCGTCGGGGCCCAATCGCTCCACAGATATCCGGATGGTGTCTGGTTCTGTGAACTCGCACCGGCCAAGGATCCAGCGGCGGTCCCGGCGGTTCTGGCGGGCGACCTTGGACTGGGACAAGAGGAGAATGCCCCCGAGGAACTTCTCCTGGAGCGACTGCTGCACAAACGCTGCTTGATTGTCCTCGACAACTGCGAGCACCTGCTGGCAGCTGTTTCAGCCCTGGCCGACCGGATCTGTCGGAATTGTCCGATGACGTCCATCATCGCCACGAGCCGAACTCCCTTGGGCGTGCACGGTGAACGAGTCGTTGATGTGAAGCCCTTGACGAATGGAGGGAACGACTCGCCGGCGGTGAAGTTGTTCCTGGATCGAGCTCACGCCGCCCGCAACGGCAGGGACTTCGGCTTCGAGTCCATGGAGTCGATCGAGTCGATCTGCGAACACCTCGATGGCTTGCCACTGGCCATCGAACTGGCTGCGGCCCGCACCCGGTCGATGTCACCTGCGGAGATCGACGATCGGTTGGGTGAGCGATTTCGGCTGCTTACCGGTGGTCGCGTCGGTGCCACAGGGAGGCAGCGGACGCTTGAGTCAGCGGTGGACTGGTCGTATCACCTCTGCGACCCTGAAGAGCGATCTCTCTTTGACCGCCTTTCCGTCTTTGCGGGCGGATTCACTCTGGAGGCTGTGGAAGAGGTCTGCGCGGATGATGTGGACCGAGAGTCGGTCTTTGACCTGTTGAACTCCCTGGTTGATCGCTCGTTGGTGGTCGTGGACACGGGATCAGTGAAGACCCGGTATCACCTGTTGGAGATCTTGCGGGCCTACGGGTCCGTCCGTCTGCGCCGGGCGGAACTGAGGGACCGGCTGACGAGGAACCACATTGACTATTACGTGTTCTTCTCGGAACAGATGTTGGAGTGGGTTCAGGGTCCTCGCGAGATAGAAGCCAGTGCGCGGCTGGTGGCGGAGTACGACAATCTGGCCACAGCCAGTGCCCGAAGCATCCTCCACGAGGATCTGGATCCGGCCATGAGAATCGTGGCCACAATGTTCCATCTTGCTTACGAACAGCAACGGTTGGAGGTGTTCTCACGTTGTGAGCGCACAATCAACATGGAAGGTGCGTGGGAACACCCGAAGGCGGCTGCCGTGGCCGGTCTGGCGGCGATGGGTCGGGCGCAGATGCGCGATTGGGAGGGTGGAATAACTCTTGCCAGTCGAGCCATCATGGTTAGTGAAAGCCCGCAGGTTGATGAGAGCATCCTGCCTCACTACGCGCGAACACAGATCGCGTTGTGGTCAGGTCGTCTCCTGGAAGCGCACGATTGGTCCGCCGCGATGATCGTGGAGGCCCGTCGCGGGGGTTCGGACTGGGAACTGGCCAGAGCGCTCGGCCACGGTGCGTGGGCCACATCGATTCACGATCCCGCCCAAGCTCGTCCGCTGGCTGAGGAGGCGATGCTGGCGGCTGCCCGCACGCGCAGCCCGTCGACCATTGCGCTCGTCTACTGGTATCAAGCTCAGGTGTTCCTGCATGAAGGGAATCTGGAGAGTGCTCTGCGCATCACACGCGAGTCGGAGTCGATGTCCAACCCCACCCACAACAAGGTGGCGCGTGGGGTGGTCCGACAACTCCAGGTTGCCCTGCACGATGGATTGGGCGATCAGCAGGGCCGATGGGAAAGTGCGCTCGAATCGATTCGGCTCCTGTCCAGCGAAGGCGGGATGACCTTCCTCGCCGGTGTGACGATCCTTCAGGTGGTCGGCGGGTTCGCCCAGCGGGGGCGCGAAGACATCGTGAAGGAGGCGTTGGCTCGCCTGACTGCCAGCGAGCGGGATCTTCTCCGGACCCTTGGCACGGAGCTTCCCGAGGTTGTCGCGGTGCTCGAGAAGGAGACCAACTTCATCTCACCTCTCTCCGATGCCGAGTTCGCGCACATGCTCATCGAGGAGATCGAGCAGGTTGTGGGGGAGTACGCCGACGAGCTGAGTGCTCCTTAGCCTCATGTATCAGCCGCCGATCGGCCGGCGTCAGGACGGTCCTTGAGTTCCTACGATTCGGGTATCAGGCAGTATCTCTGTTTCCGCGTCCTCTGCTTGGTAACCGGGGACGAGTGACCACTTCCCGGAGGCATCGATGACCAACGCCTCCGTGCCAGCGGGTATCACGCCGTCGTGTTCAACTTCACCGCAGCTCCCGAGGTGACATCCTCCGACGAGCCGGATCCGGTCCGACGGATCGTCGGAGGTCCAACTGACCTCGATCGGTAGAGGGAGTCCGCCGGGAAACACCAACACGTTTGGACCCGTCCCGGAGAGGGGGGAGATCTGTTCCCAGAACAAGGCGCTGGACACGGGTCGGACGAGTATTCGCCACGTCCCTTCGGCTGAGACATCGAGCGTGCGGGCGGCAACCGGATCGAAGAGGGCTACACCCCTGGTCGATCGCCCGGCTTTGACCAGTTCTTCGTTGTCGGTGCTGAGGCTGATGGGTGCCGAGCTCTCGAACTCGATCAACACCGGGTCCGAACCGGGGATGTCGATGGAGGAACCGGCCTCGCCACGGTATTCAGCGGTCGATGACGTCTCGGGCTCAGTGGGCACCGCGGTGAATCGTGGACGGTATCCCTCCGTAAGCACTTCGCTACCTGTCGGCGGGGGAGCGACCACTATGGCGGTGATCCACAACACCATGAAGATTCCCACGGGAATCACACTGGCTCGGGCAAAGCGGCGGACATCGGTCAGCGCCGACCCGGCTGTGCCGGTGGCGACCCAGCCGGCGGTCAGCAGGGCAGCCATCGGCAGCGTGGTCCACACGCTGCGGCCGTCCATAACCGCGGTCGGCATGGCGCTCAGGCCAACCAGTGCACCCGCGGCGCATCCGATCACCAACGGCAGGGCGTCGGACTCGGGGAGAACGGGATTGGCTGTGCCTCGCCGCCGCCACCACATGGTGACTGCAAACACCGCGGGTAACACCGTGAGTCCGTAGGCGATGAAGCGTGCTGGCGTCGTGATGTTGAACAGGACCATTCGTTCGATGGTCACCCTTGACTCGGGAACCCAGGGGGCGAAGACGATGAGGTGATCTCCGCCCGGTACGTGTGCGGTCACGTAGGCGATGGCGGCTACGAGTAACCACATGGCGGTCCTGAGGACTCGAATCCCCCGTCCGGCGCCGGGGCGTGTCCACTCGAAGGCGAATGCAACCGGGAGCAGGACGAGGGAAGTCTCCTTCATCCATATGGCGGCCGCGAACAACAGCAGAGCCACAATTGTCTTCCGACGCCAGATGGCGAGCAGCACGCATGGTACGAGACCGACCGCGGCCGGATCGACGAACGCTGCCCCGGTGTATTTGAGGACGGGGAAGGAAACCGCCCATATGAGTACGGCGACGAGGATGGCTTCCCGGCGTCGGGTCAGGTCCTTCGCCAGCAGGGCCAAAGCGAACGTGCCGGCGATCAAGGAGGAAAGGTTGACCACGGTCAGTGCCGTGGAGGCATCGAGCGGGAGCTTGCCTCCCAGCCACGGCGCGAGGGCCCGGCTCGTGAACGGCGCGACCTCGCTGGACGGAGCTCGACCTGCGGTGGAGTCGGTGAGTCTTGTGTACTGCACCTGGTCAAGGATGAGTCCCGTCTGAAGGTTGCCGTCAGCGGTGGTGTACCAGCCGTAGTTTCGCCCTCCCTCGTTGCCAAACTTCAGCGCCATCGGCACGCTCAGCAGCACCAGCACGACGACGCCGACCAAGGCGGAACCCCACCACGGCAGCCGCCGTCCCAGAGAGCCGATCGACTTCCATACCCGCATCCGGACAGTTAAGGCGATATTGGTTACCCGGACAATTCGTTGCCTGGGCAAATGCGATCGCTGGGGAGTGTTGTTTCGACTCCGGGAGGACATCGGAACGACTTTGAACCGGTCGGGGGAGAGAGGCTTCCTCGGGGCACAGTCGCGTTGCTCGTATCTGCCGCGCTGCTCGTATCTGCGCTGTACGCGTGGAGGGCGTTACCCTCGGCGAGCACCAGCGAGGCTGGAACCAGGACTGCCCGCAGGGATCACGATGCCCGTTTGGAGCCTGAGATGGTCATTCACGGGTTCCGTGCCCGTCTGAGCCCGGGGCGACGCCATGGTGGGGGCGGGTCCGATCGGGTTGAAACTGCCAAGGCGGGGATTCACTGGTGCGCCTGGAGGGACTCGAACCCCCAACCTTCTGATCCGTAATCAGATGCTCTATCCAATTGAGCTACAAGCGCTGGGCGGAAGGTGACTCTAGACCCAAATTTCGGTTCGGACCAGATCCACATCCCTCAGGTTGGTTGCCCGAGGGTTCCGCCGTCTCGTGGGTAGGACTTCAGTCAGTTGGGTCAGACCTTGAGGCCACAATGCGGCCAGTGCCCGCGACCGCCAGTTGCCCAGAGTGCCCGAGCCATCATGTCCTGATCCCAGGGGTGAGCCGCTGCGGGATCAGTTCCGTTGAGCCATGGGTAATGCTGTCTGGCCACGCCATTCCAGGTGGTGCGGCTGAACTGGTA
>JAUXGW010000126.1 GCA_030621865.1 Actinomycetes bacterium | reverse complement strand
CATTGACCGGATCAAGGTGAGCGGTGAATTCGTCGAACACAAGCAGGTCGGATCTGGTCATGGCGGCCCGGGCCATCGCCACGAGCTGCCGCTCACCGGTACTCAGCCGGTGTCCCCGTTCGCCGACATCGGTGTGAAGGCCCTTGGGCAACGACAGCAGGGTCGATTCGGCACCAATGCTGTGAACAGCAGCTTCGATTTCTTCCGGGGAGGCGCCGGGCTCCGCGAGGGCGATGTTCTCTGAGACTGTGCCCATGAAGAGGTGCGGTCGCTGCGGCACATAGGCCACACGCGACCGCCAGGCCATCGCATCAAGGTCGGCCAGATTCTGTGCGCCCGCGAGGATTCGTCCGCTTGCTGGTTCGACAAATTTCATCAGAAGTGACACAACGGTGCTCTTTCCAGCACCGCTGGACCCAACGAGTACCGATTTCTTGCCTGATTCCACGCTGAAACTCAACTCGTCCAGGACCAACTCCGGACCGTGGCTGAAGCTCACGCCTTCGAACTCGATCGGCGTGATGGTCGGGGCGATGGATCCCGAAGTGTGGGCCGGTCTGGCACTGATCGAATCGGATCCGATCGCAGGCGCATCGACGGTGGCCACTGGGCCCGCCGGTTTCAGAAGTTCTGTGAGTTCCGAAGCAGCTGAGCCGGCGGCCTGGCCGACGTGGTACTCGGCGGCCAACTGGCGCAGCGGATGAAAGAACAGGGGAGTCAGCAGGAGCACGGCGAGCGAGTTGCCGTACGACATGTGGCCCTGCATCAACCGGAGACTCACCTGTACCGCCACCAGGGCGGTGGCCGCGGTGGATGCCCATTCCATCACCAGAGACGTCTGGAAGGCGCTCTTGAGCACCTCCATCGTGGTGGCTGCGTGTCGCCGGCTCACTTCGGAGATCGCGGCGGTGGCGTCCGCCTGTCGACCGTGGGCTCGCAACGTCAGCAGTCCCGAGAGCATGTCCAGGTAGAACGCGCCCAGCCATGTGAGTTCGGCTTGTCTTCGATCTGTCAGATCCCTGGTTCTCCGACCAATCAGTGCGAGCAGCAGAACGAGCATCGCCGAAGCGAACGCGAGGATTGCCACAGTCCAGAGGTCCATGAACGCCACTGCCAACACCACCAGAGTTGGACCTATCACGGCGATCATTCGCAACGGCAAGAAGCCCGCCACGTAGTCGCCGATCGCTCTGGTGGCATTGGTGAGGCTGGTGGCCAACGACCCGACCCTGAGCCGTTCCACCGCGGCTGGGCCCTTGGCTGCAACGTCGCCGGCCAGCAAGGCGCGAAGGTCGGTGGTGACCATGTTGCCGGCGGACGCCAGGAGCCACTGCGATCCGATCGAGAGGCCTGCAGTGGCGATCGGGAGGACAGCCATCGCTGTGAGCAGTCCGATGATGGCTGCCAGATCTTCGCCACCAACGAATACGGAGTCGACCGCCGAAGCGAGCAGCAACAGCCAGGCGATCTGGATCCCGAACCCGATCGCGTCAGCGACAATACCCATTCGCAGGCGGGTTTGCGCGCCGGCGATGGACTGGATCCGACCAGTCGGACCCATCAGTAGCTCTCTTCGTCGAGAGTCACCTTCCCCCGGAAGAAGTAGTAGACGCCGGCGGTGTAGAGCAGGATGAACGGCAGGCCGATGATTGCCATGACGAACATCACCTTCAGGGTTTCCTCAGCGGCGGAAGCGTTGTGCACCGTCAGGGAATTCGCGGCATCTGTCGAAGATGGCAACATCACCGGGTAGAGCCCTGCCGCCACGGTGGCGATGAGCAATGCAATGGTGGCACCGGAAGCCAGAAGCGCTGCCAGGTAGGCGCCCCGGGTATTGAGTTTCCATGCAAACATCACCGAGAGAAGGGCAAGAAGTGGGAAGACGACGGTCCACGGCCTGTCCATGAAATTGTCCTGGATGTAGGTGTCGGCAGTGAGTGTCCATGCCACCAATACCGTGGCGAGAACGAAGAACACACCCATCAGCCGAGGTATCAGTCCCTTCGCTCGATCCAGAAGGTCTCCCTCCAGCTTCTGCGTGAGGAAGAACGCGCCGTGGAGGCAGAACATGGCCACGGCGGTGATCCCGACCAGCAGTGAGTACGGATTCAGCAGTTCGAACAGGTTCGTGTGAATGTTCCCGCTGGAATCCAATGGGATCCCCCTGACGACGTTTCCCAGGGCCACCCCGAACAGAAGCGTGATTCCCAGCGAGGACCCGAAGAAGAACCAGTCCCAGGTCTTTCTCCAGGTTGGATTCTCGGACTTGCTGCGGAACTCGATGGCCACGGCACGGAGTATCAGGACGAGGAGCACCAACATCATCGCTGCGTAGAAACCACTGAACAGCGAGGCATAGACGAACGGGAACGCGGCGAAGAGCGCACCCCCTGCGAGAACCAGCCAGACCTCGTTGCCATCCCAGATCGGCCCGATGGAATTGAGCAGAAGTCGCTTCTCATGGTCGTTTCGCGCGATGAAAGGGGAGAGCATTCCGACTCCCAGGTCGAATCCATCGAGGACCGCGTAACCAACGATGATCACGACGTAGAGAACGAACCAGGTTGTGTTGAGCCACATGGTCGCCTCCTCAGGTCCTTGTCCGCTTGCGGAATATTTCTCCGAAGGAGTCCGGTAGCGATTCGATTTCGTCTTCGGACGGTGGATCCTGGGGTCCCTCGGAGATTCTGCGGTGCATGAGCCAGAGGAACATCACGAAAAGCACGGCATACAGCACCACGAACATCGCTATCGAGATGGCCACCTGGATCGTGCTGACGTTGGGAGACTGGGCCCCTGAGGTTCGCAGGACTTCCCACACGACCCAGGGTTGCCGGCCCAGTTCAGCCGTCCACCATCCCGAGAGAGTTGCCAGCTGGGTCAACACGATGCTCGAGACCATGATCCAGAGAAACCACCGGGTGTGGAAGAGTTTTCGTTTCCAGATCCACAGGCCCACTCCAAGCACGGAGATCAGCACGAAGATGGTTCCCAGGTCGATCATCAGGTGATACGCCTGAAAGACGAGGTTCACCGGGGCCCAGTCGGACTGCGGGAACTGTTCCAGTCCTTCCACCTCACCGTCGAAACTGCCGGTGGCGAGGAAACTGAGCATGCAAGGCACCGAAACACCAACGGTTTCCTCGGTTGCGGAATTGCTCCAACCGAGCAGGTACATCGGAACACATGTGTCGGTCTGGTAGACGCCTTCCATCGCCGCCAGTTTTGCCGGCTGATGGTCAGTCACCGTCACGGCCTGATTCGGGCCGAAGACGAAGGCCTGGAAAATGGCGGTGACGGCGAAGACCGGCAGCGCAACTCGCATCATGGTCTTGGCGAGGTCCACATGACGTTTCCGCAGCAGGTAGAAGGCGGCCACGCTCAGAACGAGTGATGTGCCGACCATCCAGGACGCTGCCATGACGTGCAGGAACCTGTTGATGAAGCTTGGGGTGAACATGATGTCCACGAAACTCGTCATGAACGCCTGATCCCCGTGGCCCACATCCTTGACTTCGTATCCGGCGGGAGTCTGCATCCAGGAGTTCGCCATGACGATCCAGGTGGCGCTGAAGGTTGCTCCGGCGACCACCATCGTGGTGGCGAAGAGCCACATGCGATTCCCGAGTTTGGTTCCCCCGAAGAGCATCAGACCCAGGAACCCGCCCTCGAGCATGAAGGCGAATATGCCTTCGGCGGCCAGGAGGCTTCCGAACACGTTGCCGACGAATCGCGAGTAGACCGCCCAGTTGGTTCCGAACTCGAATTCCTGGACGATCCCGGTGGCTATTCCGAGGGCGAATATGAGGCCGTAGATCTTCGTCCAGAACAGCGAGAGTTGCCGCCACTTGGGATCGTTGGTCCGTACCGACTTCACCCCGAGGATGACCAGAACCAGGCCGAGGCCCAGGGACATCGGAGGGAAGATGAAATGGAAACTCGCGGTCAGGGCGAACTGGATGCGGTGCAGGGTCTCGGCGGTCATGTAAGTGTGGCCATTATCACCCCTTCACTTCGGGTCGGGGGCGGATTTCCCCGAATTTGGTTTACCTTGTTCGCGGACGCTCCGGTTGGGCAATGGCCCGGCTCAGCAGTACATCGAGCTATGGGATGTCCCGGATCAGAGGAGAATGACATGGGTGTGAATCAGCGCAGCAACGTGGCGATGACCGATGGGGAGATAGCCAACTTCCTGATGCGAAGCCGCAGCGCCACCATGGCCACGATCGGCCCCGACGGCATGCCACATCTCGTGGCCATGTGGTACGCGGTAATCGACGGAGACATCTGGTTCGAGACCAAGGGCAAGTCCCAGAAGGTCAGGAACCTGACCCGCAACGACCGCATCACGGTGTTGGTCGAAGACGGACACACCTACGACACACTCCGGGGTGTTTCCATCGAAGGACATGCGGTGCTGAGCGGCGACCCGGATGCCCTCTGGGAAGTGGGTGTGCAGATCTGGCAGCGTTACAACGGTCCATATTCCGAAGAGATGAAACCTCTCGTCGAGTTGATGCTTCACAACCGCCTGGCCGTTCGGGTCAAGGCCTCCCGAGTTCGTTCGTGGGATCATTCGAAGCTGGGAATGGACCCGATTCCACTCGGTGGAACCACGGCGGAGTTTCTCGATGGATTCCCCACCTGATGCCCAGCTACGACGAAGTGGTTGCATCCGTCACTGGTGTTGGCAGCCGCTTCGAGATCGCCGGTGCGGAGATCTCGGGAATCCAGCAGAAGGTGTTCAAGCATGCTCCGCCGAGTCTCAGGGACTTGTTCGACGGCGCGCGGGGGCGGCCCGACGAGACGTTCCTGGTTTTCGAGGACGAACGGTGGACCTTTGGTGAAGTGATGACCCAAGTGGACGAATTGGCGGCCACCCTTGTCGAGGTACATGGCATCAGCCCCCGAGACCGGGTGGCAGTGGCCATGAGGAACTACCCCGAATGGATCATCTCGTTTGCCGCGATCACATCCATCGGTGCCATTTCGGTGTCGTTCAACGCCTGGTGGGTCACCGAGGAGATCGACTACGCACTCGGTGACTGCGGGGCCAGTTTGCTGATTGCGGACACTGAGCGCATCGAACGGGCGCTGGAACCGACGCGATCGCGCGGAGTTGCCCTGTTGGGCGTGCGCCTGGAACGCGAATTCCCCGATGTGGACGATTGGGATGATGTTCTTCTCCGGGGTGCATCCATGCCACGCGTGGAGTTGCACAGCGACGACGACGCCACGATCCTGTACACCTCGGGCACAACCGGTCATCCCAAGGGAGCGGTTTCCAGCCACGGTGCGATCATCCAGTCCCTGATGGCCTTCGGTTGCAGGACCGCGGTGGCAACGGCATGGGAGAAGCCGGACCGGGCAGTTGAGTCCGGATCGAATTCGGTCTCCAATCCTTCCCGTTCCGATTCCCCCTCCCGAACCCGTTCCACTGACTCCACGGCGGAATCGGCTGAGGTCACTGCCGGCCGCCAACCGGCCAAGCCGGTTTTCATATTGATTGTCCCGCTGTTCCATGTCACGGGATGTGTTCCCGTGATGCTCAGCTGTTTCTCCAGCGGTCTCAAGTTGGTGATGATGTACCGCTGGGATCCCGAGCGGGCGCTGCAACTGATCGAGAGGGAGAGGGTGACCCAGTTCGTCGGAGTTCCCACCCAGAGTTGGGATCTCCTCGAGTCGCCTGCGTTCGACAAGTACGACACCTCGACCATGCAGAAGATCGGTGGCGGCGGAGCTCCCGCCCCTCCGAAGCTGGTGAAGCGGGTTGATGAAAGTTTCTCCGGCGGCGGCCCCACCATCGGGTACGGGATGACCGAGACCAATGCGTATGGTCCCCAGAACTCGGGTCCGGACTACCTGGCGCGCCCGACCAGCACCGGCCGAGCCACTCCGGTGATGGACATCGAGGTCCGGGATCCCCTTGGCAAAGGGCTTCCTGCTGGTGAGCTCGGGGAAATCTGCTTCAAAGGTCCGATGCTTTTCCGCGGTTACTGGAATCTTCCGGAAGCGACGGCCGAGATCATGAACGAGGGCTGGCTTCACACCGGAGACATTGGCCGGATGGACGCCGAAGGTTTCGTGTACGTGGAGGACCGTGCCAAGGACATGATCCTGCGTGGCGGCGAAAACGTGTACTCCGCCGAGGTCGAGGCAGCAATCTATGAGCACCCGTCGGTCTATGAGGCCGCGGTGTACGCCCTTCCGCACGAACGACTGGGAGAAGAGGTGGCCGCCACGATCTGCGTCCGTTCCGGGCATGCACTCACCGCAGAGGACCTCACTGAGTACCTCGGCCGGCATCTCGCCAACTTCAAGGTTCCCACCGCTGTGATCATGGTCGACGAGGCACTTCCGCGGAACGCCGCCGGAAAGATCCTCAAGAAGGATCTCCGCGAAACGGTCCTCGAAAGCCGGAAATGATCCGTCTGGGTTCCGGCCCGGCATCTGTCGCTTCTGCGGTTGCTGAGCCTCTGGGGGAGGCCGACTGCGAGGTCCTCGGTGGAGGCCTGGTCAACCAGCCGACCAACACGGCCTCCTCGCTCGCGTACCTTGTCGTCGGGATCTGGCTGCTGAGCAGGCTTGGCCGGATTGACCGCGGGGATCGACTCTGGGCCGGACTGTACGCGGCCATGGTCGCGCTCAACGGTCTTGGCAGTGTCGCCTACCACGGTCCCCAGTTCACCGGAGCGAGTTACCTTCATGACCTGCCGGTTGTGGGCGTGCTGCTGATCGGAGCGCTGGTGCCAACTGTCAGACGTTTCAAGCGTGAGGTGGCGGTACCGGGGTTGACTCGGACCATCCTGGGCTTCGGAGTGGCGTTCGCACTGGCTGCTGGAGTGGGCTACTTCTTCGGTCGAACCGGCAGCCCGATCTGTGAACCCACGTCGTATGCGCAGCCTCACGGCCTGTGGCATCTCGCCACTGCGGCATTGATGGGACTGTGGGCGTTGGCCGTCTGGCCCTCTCCCACATCCTCCGGGGAGCAGATGTGAGCAACGTGGCCGGATCCTGGAAGTCCCATCGGGTTCAGAAAGGTCTGGTGGATGGCATCGCATGGTTGACGTACCGGGAGGTCGAGATCGACGGCGCCCAGCGGGCCGAGGAGGGTCCGGTGTTGATCGTTGCCAACCATTTCGGTGGTGCAGCTGATGCCGTTGTGCTCATGTCGGCGTTGTCGAGGCGTCCACGGATCCTTGCCGACGAGAAGATCTGGAAAGTCCCGGTTGCCCGCCAGATGATGGACTGGCTCGGTGCCATTCAGGTC
>JAUXGW010000338.1 GCA_030621865.1 Actinomycetes bacterium | reverse complement strand
AAGCGCCCGGATTGTTCCCACACCGATCGGGGACAATGACCGCCAGCCTTCGGTGGTGGTACAGGCAAATGCCATCAACACTCTGCTCACCGGAGAATACCTGCGCCCGGTCGGTGATCCCCTTGTTGTCGCCCTTGCCGGAGTACTTGCTTTCCTGGTCGCGCTGGGCACTCTCTTTCTTCCGATATGGACGACGCCGATGGTTCCCCTGATCAGCGGACTCGTCTACTGGGCTGTGGCAGAACTCCTGGCTCAGACAGGCCGATTGGCAGATCTGTTGTATCCGCTCGGCGCGATTGTCTTTGCTTTCGTCGCCGCCAGTCTGGCGCGCGTGATACTCGAATTGCGGCATCGTCGGCGGGTGTCCCGTCTGTTCGCTCGTTACGTGCCACCAGATGTGGCCAGGGAACTCATGGCAGAAGGAGAGTCCGAAGCTGCTGCAGCCGGACAAAGACTTGAAGTGACCGTGTTGTTCTGCGATCTGCGCAACTTCACCCCATATTGCGCAAACATCGAACCATCACAAGTGCGCGAGATGCTGGAAACGTTCTATCAGATGTCCACGGACGTCATTCTTGAACACGGCGGCACGCTGATGCAGTTCATCGGTGACGAGGTATTCGCAGTGTTTGGAGCACCGGTTCGCCGCGAAGACCACGCTCAGGCTGCTATCGACTGTGCCCCTGACTGGCAGGCCGCCGCCGCGAAACTGAATCGAGATCTCGCCGAACTCGGCTTGGACCAGGTTGAGTTCGGTATCGGAGTGCACAGCGGTGAGGTCGTGGCAGCGCACATCGGCAGCAGCCATCGGCGCCAGTACACCGTTCTCGGAGAAACCGTGAACATCGGCGCCCGTTTGTGTTCCCGGGCCGCCGGCGGTGAGATCATCGCCACCGATGCAACGCTGGACCAGACAGTTGGCACGAACGCGGAGGATCTCGGTCCCCTCACGCTCAAGGGTATTGGCGCCCCGATCGAGGGATATCGAATCATCGACCGTGACCCGGCTCCCGCAAGTTCTTGAGGCCGTTCGCAGAGCGACTGGGGCTGCTCCGCGTCACGCACTCTCCGGATATCCACATGTCTTCCGACGGCGCACCGCGCTGTCTGATGTGATCGAATGGAGGCCATGTTCTTCGGAATCCTCATTTTCGGCATAGCCGCCATCATCTTGGTCGTGGGCTACGTGTCCATGACCTCCAGGCACCACGAATACGAGAAGACACTGCCTCCCGAGGACCAACTCACCGACGCGCAGTTCCGCAAGATCGAGTTCGGCGACGACGAGTAGCGGGACGCGACCGGACCTGCTCCTCCGTCGCAGGAGTCCCGCGATCCGGGGATCAGCTGACGAGTGCACCTTCCAGCGGGTAGCCGGCATCCTCCCAGGCGCTGAGCCCACCGGTGAAGTGGGTCACGCTCTTGTATCCCGCTTCCACCATCGTTCGCGCCGCGAGCCTGAGCGTGCCGAATACTTATCCGCCCGGTGATTACGGGCGTTTCGAACGGGCCGATCGGCGATAGCATTCGGCTCTCGTGACGCCGCTGCTTGGCTTCACTCGATTGGTCTGACGCGTCACCGACTTCGCGTGCATCGACACCGCACTGCTGCGCAGGTTCCATGTGCTGTTCGTGATCGAGATCGCCACCCGACGGGTGCACCTCGCAGGGATCACCACCAACCCGACCGGCCCGTGGATCACCCAATCCGCACGCAGCTTCCTCATGCGGCTCCCCGACGCCCACAGCGAGGTCGTCCAGATCGGCCTTGCCAAACGGTCCGACGACGCACCACCTGCAGGGGACTCATCAACGAGTACCGCACAGCAGCCTAAACACCCACCGACGGCCAAGCGAGACGAGACATCAGCCTCAGCGCGCCCGCGCCCGACCCCTGAGAGCATCAACCTCTTACCCACCAACCGTGATGCGACTACGGCACCCTCAGGCGGACCTGCTGGAGTGGCAGAGACCATTTCGGAAAGACGCCGCTGACTATCGTCACGGACTGCTGGGGAGAGATCATCGAAACACCAGCGGAGGCGGACGTGTCAGAGTTCGAAGCATCGAACTGCCTGCTCCGCCAACACAGCGTACCGACATGCTCACAATGGTCGGCGACCGAAAGGATGACCTCACATGTTCCGACGGTTCATGGATCTCGTGGAAGCGAACCACCAACGCAGTCACGAGTTGAAGATGGCACGAGCCAAGAACCGCAAGAAATCCAGGGGCGAGCCTGTCCGAGAACACCCACAATCACCTCCGCCGCCACCTGTCAGCGATGCGCCCGGTGCCCTTCGGGTCCTCAAGGACCTCCA
>JAUXGW010000123.1 GCA_030621865.1 Actinomycetes bacterium | reverse complement strand
CTCGGCCGTCATCCGATTTCAGATCGAACAACGCTCGAGTCATTCCGCGGTTGCCGGAATAGGCGTAGTACGGCGGGACGATCTGTACGCCACCGGCCCGCGGCACTGCACCCACCTTCACCACATCGGCCCCGTAGTCGGCGAGAATGCGCGACGCCCGCGCTGCCGGCCCCACCGAAGCGAGGTCGAGCACTGTGATTCCTTCGAGGGCGGGCGTGGTCATTGGAGGAGGGTCACGGGAAGAGGATCGGGTTAACTGCGATCGACCTGGCTCAGAAGTTCTTCGGCAGGCCAAGACCGCGGCGGGCGATGATGTTGCGCTGGATTTCTGAAGTACCGCCGCCGATCGTGTCGACGACCGTGTACCGGTAAGTTGATTCCGCTCGTCCAGTCATGGGGGAATCCTCGGTGCGAACACGGGTCTGGGCACCGTGGCCGCCAATGTCCATGGAAGCCGAGGCCAGGCGCTGTGAGAACTCTGTGGCGAACAGCTTGTATTCGGATGACTGCACGGTCGGCGGCTGGAAGTCTTTGCCGGCTTTCGCCTTGTGCTCGACCTTCACGGCTTCGGTCACAACCCTGAGACCCATGACCCGCGCCACCTCGGCGTCTGTTTGCAGTTGCGCTATTTCCCGGCGCACGACGGCATCGTCCTTCAGCGGTGAACCATCACGCTCGGTGTGAGCCACATAGTCAGTGAGCAGATCAAGGCGTTGCTTGATCGGGCTGTAGGTGAACAGCGTGAAACGCTCGAGATCGAGTGCTTGGGAGATGTAGCGGAATCCGTGGTTGACCTCGCCGACCACATACTCATCGGGAACGAACACATCATCGAGCCAGACTTCGTTGGTGCGCTCGTCGCCCATGGTCCAGATGCCCTGGATCTCGATACCTTCCTGATCAAGGGGCACCAGCATGAGGGTGATGCCCATGTGCTTGTTGTCGGGATCGGTGCGAACGCCGAGCCAGTACCACTCGGCGAAGTGTGCCGAGGTGGTCCAGGTCTTCTGACCGTTCAGCAACCAACCGGTGCGTCCATCTTCGGTTGTGTGTTTCTCACCTTTGAGGCGCATCGAAGCCGCATCGGAACCGGCGTTGGGTTCCGAATATCCCACGGCAAACTCGACGTCGTTCTCGAGAATCATCGGCAGGAACTTCTCCTTGAGGAAGTCCGAGCCATGGGCAATCACGGTCTTGCCGATGATGCCGACACCTTTGCCGATCTGGGGTCCACCCTTGCTGGCGAGCGCCTCGTTGAGGATGTACTCGTACACACCTTCGCCATCGGAGCCGCCGTATCGTTCCGGCCAGGTCATCCCCAACCAGCCTTTGTGGCCCATTTCCTTCATGAAGGCACGTTTCTCGGGCGTGTCCACGATTTGAGCCATGTTCTCATGGGTCAAATCGAAGACATCGATCTCATCGCGGTCGGCAATGAACGCCTCCACCTCGACTTTGAACTGTTTTTGTTCCTCGGAGAACTCGAAATCCACTGGATGCTCCCGAAATTGCGGTCTAGAAATCTGACGGACCGTCAGATTGTAGACAGGTATACCCCTGTCGGGGCCATTCGAGACCTCAGCACCTTCGGCAGAACCAGATTCCCCGACGGCTACCTGGGAGGAGGCGCACCCGTCAGGCCCGCGTGAATCAGTCGTGCCATGGCACGACTGATTTCGGCCATGGAGGTGCCGTACGCCTCAATCCCGTACTGGTGACCTGACACGTGGGCGAGCATGGCAACAAGGACGGCTGCGGTAGCAGTGGGATCCAGGTCCTCGGGCAGGTTCCCCTCAGCTTGCTGGCGGCGGGCCACCTCGCCGACGGAGTCCGTGAACTGCCTCAACAACTGGATTCGGACCTCCTGGAAGCGGGGATCACCCTCGGCGGCAGCCAATTCGATCACACCCATGAGCGGTCCATGGTCAGTCCAGAAATCCAGGAACGTCGATGCGACCGACAGACAGGTCTCGTAAGCCCCGGTTTCGCTCCAGTCGCCCTCGAGGACCGGCCGGGTGAGCCGTTCCCTGCCTTCGTCGACAAGTTCGTCAGCCAGCGCGATCAGCGCTGCTTCGACATCAGGAAAGTACTGGTAGAAGGTCGCGGGAGAGGTTCCAGCGCCTCGGGCAACATCCACCACCTTGAGATCGCGATAACTCGTGGTGGTGAGCATCATCCGTGTTTGATCAAGCAACCGGGCCCGCGTGGCCCGGGCTCGCCGACCAGGCGTCCGGCCGTCAACCGCCCGGGTGGGTCCCACGGGATCAGCTGAGTCCCAGCCTTCACCAAATTCGCGTGCCGGATCAGTTCCCGGTTTCTGATGGGTCGTCACATTTCGAGCGTAGTGCTCAAGGGCCCACGAAACCGGGTGCTGGTGGACCTGGATGCCTACGTGACGAGGCGAACGAACAGATACAGACCACCAAACAGAGCGAACAGGAACAGCAGCACAGCGAGCGACAATGCCAATGCTGCGAACAGGAACACCCGGATACTCGACCGGCGCGTCGACCTCCGGTCACGGAGATCGCGTTCAATCAGTTTCAGGTTCCTCGTATTGGACTTGTATCCGAGATCAAACAAAGCGCCCAGGAAGGGGACGGTCCCCACGATTGTGTCCACACCCACGTTGACCATCATCAGGGTGAGTGTCGGCAGCGACACTCCGGCGACGATTCCGGCAAGGACGACAATCATTGAAGCCACCAGCCCCGCAGCGTCCCCGATGCCCGGAATGAACGAGACCACACCATCGGCTCCGACCCTTCTGCCCCCACCCACCGGAATCGATTCATCAAGCAACCAGGCAAGGTTGCGAACCCAGCCCGGAACCTCGCGGCTGTTCTCGACCGGGCCACGCCGGGCCGCCACCAACTCAGATCCCATCCGGCCGGCACCGGTTCGGATACTGGTGAGCAAGGACCGCAGTGACCGTTTCTCGATCGGGACTGCTTCAAGCTGGCGGCTGTCAACGGGGACAAGTTCTCCCGAATCGGCTCCGGAGTCAGATCCGGCATCCCGACTCGGCTCGGAGCTGGACTGACTGTCCCGACTGGGCTCGGAGCTGGACTGACTGTCCCGACTGTCCCGACTCGGCTCGGAGCTGGACTGGATGTCCCGACTCAACCCGGAATGGTCCTCAGATGCCACACCCCATCATGGTTCTGTGATGCTCAGGTCGCGCAAAAGCGCGACCTGAGCATCACAGAACGGGATTTTCGGGTTCGACCGGTGTTGCTTGATGAACGACCGGTGTTACTTGATGAAACTGTCGCCGTAGGCGGCAAGGAGCTCGGTGCCCTGCTGCAGGGATTCGACCTTGCTGACTCCGGTTGCAAGCCAGGCGGAAGTGAGGATCGTGGTCATGCCGGCGGCTTCCAGCTCTTCAACCAGATCACTGCTGGGGATGGAGAGAGGTGATGCGATTATCTCGAATGGACGGTCTGCGGTGCCTGCCTCCTCGCGGTAGCGGTGGAGGGTCTTGCAGTAGCCGATCAATTCCTCGGGCGATCCATACATACCGAGCCAGCCGTCGCCGACACGCGCCGCACGCCGAAGGGCAGCCTCACTCGCTCCACCGATGTAGATCGGAACGGATTCGTCCGGAGCCGGCCGCATCTTGACGAAGTCGAAGTCGTAGAAGTCGCCGTGATACTCGACCATCTCACCAGTCCAGAGTGCCCGGAGCACGTCGATCATCTCGTTCATCCGCTTGCCGCGCCTGGCGAAGGACTGCTCTAGCAGCTCGAATTCTTCCTTCATCCAGCCTGCGCCGACACCGAGCTCAACACGACCCTCGGAGAGGTAGGAGGCAGTGGACACCGACTTGGCCACCACAAAAGGGTTGCGAAGCGGGAGTATGTACACGTTGGTGACGAACCGAAGTGTGGACGTGGTCTGCGCCATGGCGCAGACTGCAGCCATCGGATCCAGCCAGACTTCGTCAGGCGAGAATGGTGGGGCGCCGTCCTCGGTATAGGGGTACCTGGACTCGAGATCCTGCGGATAAGTCACATGGTCGCTGATGCCGACAGAATCGAACCCGGCATCTTCAGCCGCCTTGGCCAAGGCAGGCCACATGAGCGGCTCAGCTCCCATCATTGCATTGCAGAACTTCATCTGATCCCCTTGATCCTCGAGCTTCGCCCTACCTCAGCCAGTCAGGCGATCGCGTAGTTCGAACTTCAGTACCTTGCCACTTGCGTTGAGCGGTAGTTCCGAAACCACCGTGATCCCGCGCGGTGCCTTGAAATTGGCCATGTTCTCCCTGGCCCAGGCAACGAGTTCCTCGGGTTCCGGATTGAACCCGGCCTTCGGAACCACGAATGCGTGGCCGACCTCCCCCATGCGTTCATCCGGAATCCCGACAACCGCACACTGCGCTATCTCCGGGTGAGCAGACATGAGTGCTTCGATCTCGGCTGGATAGGCATTGAAGCCACCCACGATGAACATGTCCTTCTTGCGATCGGTGATGTCGATGTAACCGTTGGCATCCATCGTGCCCACGTCGCCAGTGTGCAACCAGCCATCGGAATCGATTGTCTCCGCCGTTTGCTCGGGATCTTCGAAGTAGCCGCTCATCACGTTGTATCCCCGAACGACGATCTCCCCTGCTTCACCGGTGGGCAGTTCCGAACCGGAGTCGTCCACAATTCGCACCTCGACACCAGGGATCGCACGACCGGAGGTGTGGGCAATGACCTCAGCGCTGTCATCGGAGCGGCAGACGGTGACCACCCCACTGGCTTCAGTGAGTCCATAGGCAGTGATCACGTTCTCGAATCCGAGGATCGTGTGCATTTGCTCCACCAACTCCACCGGAACCACCGCGGCGCCGGTTACGGCCAGGCGAAGAGTGGGCGTGGCTGCCGGATCAAAGTGGGGATGATTGAGCAGCGTTTGGTACAGCGTGGGGGGCCCGGGAATCATCGAAATCTGCTCGCCGATGATCACATCGACGGCATCGTCCACATCAAATGTCGGAAGGGGCACAATCGTGCATCCTGTGATGAGACCAGCCACGATTCCGGCCTTGTAACCAAACGCATGGAAGAACGGATTGATGACCAGGTAGCGGTCATGTTCCGCCAATCCGACAATGTCTGCCCAATCCCCGAAGGCACGCAGCGTGGAAGCGTGGCTCTGGATCACGCCCTTGGGTTTGCCGGTGGTTCCAGATGTGAACAGGAGATCGCTCATGTCCGTTGGCTGAAGGTCCTCCACCATCTCGTCGAGAACTGCGGAATCCACCGACGAGGCGGTTTCGAGGAACTCAGCGAACGTCCTGGCTCCCTCGGGTCGGGAAACGTTGCGCAACAACACGATCTCCCGGAGCTCCGCGAGATCATCGCCCTGCGCCGCCTCCTGAAGCATGGAGAGATAGTCGTTGCCGAGGAATCCCTCCACGGTGAACAGCATCTTGGCGCCCGAACGTTTCAGGATGTCGACCGCTTCCAGGCCTTTGTACCGGGTGTTGAGAGGCACCAGGGCCGCGCCGGCCGATTGCAGCGCCAGGAGTGCCACCTCCCATTCCCAGCAATTGGGAGCCCAGATCGCCACCCGATCTCCGGGCTTCACACCAGCGGCTACCACAGCTCTCGCGGCAGTGTTCACTTCCTCCAGAAGCTGGGAAAAGGTGAGGCGTTTGGGTTCATCCCCTGACAGGTCAACCAGGGCTTCGGCATCGGGACGACGCTGAGCCACGTCGCGCAGCAGACCCGGAATGGTCTCCCATCGCAGGTCTCCGCGGGTGCCCTCTTCGGTATTGCCTGACGCAGTATTGCTCGACGCAGTCATTGTTTCTCCCGCGATGTGGATGGTGCCTTGGAGTGGATGGAATCTCGGAGTGGATGGAGTCTTGGAGTGGATGGTGCCTTGGACGACGCTAGATCGTTTGTGGATCGGCCCGTGGTGCGATGGATTCAGGTGTCTGGCGCGCAGCAACTCGTCTGCGCGTCACGCGGTGGCCGGACCGACCACCAGTTCAGTTCTCTGTATTTCGGTTCCCTGTGCCTCAGTTACCTGCGCCGAATGCACCCGAGTCGCGCAGAGCCGCTATCCGCTCGGCGTCGTATCCGAGCACATCTGCCAGCACCTCATCAGTGTGCTCACCAACTGTCGGCGCAGGCGTCGGGTCCGATGGCGGTTCCCCCACGAACTTGATGGGTGTGGGAATCATGTCGGCTCCGTGCGACTCATGATCCATGAAGTCCATGCGATCCTTGAACTGAGGATCATCGGCGAGTGTCTTGGGAGAGTTCACCGGAGCAATCGTGGTGTTGTGTTCGCCAGACCAGGCGACCCATTCGTTCGTGGTCCTGGTCTTGAAGATTTCGGCCAGTTCGGCCCGCATTTCGGAGTTGCCGCGAGCGTGGTCGCCATACTGATTTCCGGGCCACTTCTCGAACATGTCCATACGGTCGACTCCGGCACAGAAGTTCTTCCAGAACTCCTGCTCAGATGCCATGAACAGGATGTGCCCGTTGGAGGACTCGTAGATCTGGTAGCGAACACCCTCCTGCATTCCCGCGGTTCCCGGGGCACGGCGCTCGTAGTTGTCCGAACGGTTGCCCGTGACTTCACTCTCGGGACGTTCATAGGCTTTCCACGTCTCCGAACGCAGCCAGTCCATGGCGGCGGCGGCATCGGACTGGGCAATCTCGAAATATGATCCTTCACCGGTCTCACGGGCACGCATCACTCCGGCGAGCAGACCGAGCGAGCCGAAGACCGGGCCGGCATGAATGCCCACTGACGGGTGCTCGGGGATATAGGGGTACCCGTCTTCGTTGTATTCCGGCTTCACAAGTCCGGCCCACGTGTCGTAGGCGATGCCGTGGCTGGGCAAGGTGGCATAGGGGCCAGTTGCGCCGTATCCGGAGATGGTGCAGAACACGATTTTCGGATTGACGACCTTGAGTTCGGAAAACCCCAATCCCCGCTTGGCCAGTGCACCGGGGCGCATTGCTTCGATCACGGCGTCGGCATCCTTCACAAGATCCAGGAAGATGGCTTTGCCCTCCTCCGTGCGGAGGTCGAGGGTGATGGAGCGCTTTCCACGATGGATGTGCCAGTGCAACAGGGATGAGTCTTCGATGATCGGCCAGGTCATCTGGCGGATGTAGTCGCCCTTCGGCGGTTCGACCTTGATGACATCCGCGCCGAGATCAGCCAGATGTGTGCCGACGGCACCGGGGCCGAGCAGTGAAACTTCGATTACGCGCAATCCGGCGAGCGGAGCCTGCGATGGAGTGGACATCTGTTCCCTGAGTTCTGGTCCGAATGACCCCGGACATGATTTCTGACGGACCGTCAGATGATAGATCAGGACTCGTGGATACCCTCCACTCACCCGGCAAGTACC
>JAUXGW010000263.1 GCA_030621865.1 Actinomycetes bacterium | reverse complement strand
GATCACTCCGTCGGGTACATACCCACTGGTCAGTCCATGCAGCAACCCCAACCGGCCAGCCAATCTGGCATCAGTTGGCCGCGGTGATGGCTGAGTTCGATACAAGAAGACATGCGACTCATAGGTGCGCCTCGCATCCACGCCGGCCGAAAGCCTGATGTTGTGGGCCTTAATCCGCCAGCTCATCTTCTTTGCGAGCCACTCGGGTTCACCTTGGCGTGCTGCCAAGGCGAGGGTGTCGACCATCCAGGCGGTGGACGATTGCTGGACCATGGCGAGTGCGGGTGGAGCAAGGCTCGCAACCCAGTCGGCCAGGTCGAGGTCCAGGCAATCCGGCTCGTCGAGGATCCGGGCAATGCGTGCCGCGGGCGATACATCGGGTCTCGGCTCTCCGGTCGCGTATTCGTCGATCAGCGCCGCCAGACCAATCCGCCGAGCGCTCGTGTATGTCGTCGGTCGATACTCCTCAATCACGTTGTACGTCTGATGAGGGCACAGGCCCGAGGTGTTGTAGTCGCTCAGCTGGAGTGTTTCTCCGCTGGACTTCCGCTGTGCCGATCTGCTGACTGGTCCATCAGAACCTGAATCCCGGCGTTTGCCAGCAGCACCTTCATCCGGCTCCGAAGAATCTGCACCTTGTGCAGAACCCCGTGCAATCGCTGCGCCCAGAGCCGCCTCCAGGCGGTCACCCAGCGTCTTGACGACCTCAGATCTCGTCATCGTCGCGCTCCAGGTGGATCCTGGCCTTCTCGCAGGTCACGGCCAGGGGACACCATCCGCACTGAGGTCCGCCTCGTCGCCGGGGTTCATCTCCGGCAAAGATCGCCACGAGCCGCTCCACCACGTCAACCACTTGACGGGCGGCGGCCATTGCAGCACCCGGTACCTCCACGGGGACCACCTGAAAACCGGGATACCAAAGAGCCAGAGCGAACGGTTCTTCACCGGAACGCAAGGCCCAGAGCAACGAATAGAAGTGCAGCTCCGCCATGTGCGCCGCTATGACGGCGCCCGACTTCACCTCCACACAAATCGCCGGCAGGTCGGTACCGGGTCCACCAAGGGTCAAGTCGATCCGACCTGTGAGCTCCAGCGCCCCGCCGCCAATGATCGCCAATTGGGACACTTCGGTCCGCGGTGACCAGGCCGGATTGACGGCCACTCCGGCTGCCTCTACGGCAAGCTCGGACAGATCCGCCAATTGGTCATCCTGGAGTTCCGCCAGGCGCTCGACGTCCCTGAGGTTCCCGCGGGCTTCAAGTGCATCTGACAGATCGGATCGGACTTTCTCGAGTTCAGGTGCCCCTGCACTTCGCGGGTCGGAGGTGTGTCCCGGAACATGTCCACCCGAGGCCATTGCGATGAACACATCCAGAAGCGATCCACGGAGTTGCGGCCAGGACTCCCCATCGTGATCTTCGAGGGCGAAGGCTTCGCACTGAAGCATTTGTGCGGCAATCGACTTGTTGACCCGAATTGGCAATACCTCCGGAGAATCAACAAAGGATTCGGACACGAACTGCTCTGCGTCCTCCAGCATCGCGAGGAATTCATCTTTTGCAGGCTCTGTGGATGACCGACCATCACCAGAGGCGTCAGGACCAGAGGGGTCAGATGAGGTCGTCGACAGCATGTTGAGCCACTCCTGCATCTCCACAGATCAATCCTGACAGATCGGCGGAACGGGCCGAGTCGGCCGGCCAACCTCATTCGCCGGCGAACTGACATGCATCATCCGCACGATCCTGGGGTTTGGCGCGACCTTGGGGATTGGAGGGTCGTGGAAGCCTTCAAACCCTATGGCTGCTGGCTCTCAGTCACCGCGGTAGAGACACCCGGATGTGCAGGTCTCGGAGACCTCCACCAGACACAGACCTACAAGGTCCCCGGCCAACCGGTTCCATATCCAGCGTGCGAGGACCTCACTGGTGGGGTTCTCCAGCCCGGGAATGTCATTGAGGAGGCGATGATCCAGCTCGCGGCGAACGGGCTCACAGTGACCAGCGATCTCGGCAAAATCCATGACCCATCCCGTAGTCGGGTCTGGCTCTCCCCGCACATGGATGCGGGCACGAAACGAGTGGCCGTGCAACCGGGAACACTTGTGCTCGGGTGGGAGGTTCGGCAGCCGATGTGCCGACTCAAAACCGAACTCTTTGTAGATTTCCATCAGGGTCAGGGTATTCCCAACCACTTGTGAGTCTGAAGGCTGAGTCGCCATTGAGGATGGGACCGACACCACTTCACGGCCGCAAACGTGTTCTCGCTGACCGAGGGGCCATCCATGGGTTGCAGGAGGAAGTGATCAAATCCCAGGTCTTCGAACATCTCCGGTTCGGCACCCACCTGCGGATACACCAGCTTCAACTCATTCCCTTTTCGTATCACCAGGTTCGCTCCGGCCTTGGGACTCACGCAGACCCAATCGACGTCCGTCGGCACCGCGATGGTCCCATTGGTCTCAATCGCCACTTCGAACCCCGACCCATGGAGGGCATCCACGGCCTCCGGGTCGAGCTGAAGGAGAGGTTCGCCGCCGGTACAAACGACGTATCCGTTGGAGTTCGCGGGTTCCGATCCGGTTGCCTCGACCCAGCAGTCGCGAACGGATTCCGCCAAGCTCGCTGCGTCAGCGAAGACGCCTCCTCCCGGGCCATCGGTGCCCACAAATTCCGTGTCACAGAACTGGCAGGTCGCGGATGACCGATGAACTTCCCGTCCACTCCAGAGATTGCATCCCGAAAATCGGCAGAACACCGCAGGGCGGCCGGCCCGGATGCCTTCACCCTGAAGGGTGTGGAACAGTTCCTTGATCCGGTAGGCCATCAGCTGGGCGGTCCGGCACCCACGTACCGGGTGGGATCAGTGATGAGCGCGTCACGGAACCCTTGTGCCCGCAGCAAGCAGGAGTCGCAATGTCCGCAGGCAGCACCGGTGCTGTCGGGATCGTAGCAACTGATGGTGATGGAGTAATCCACGCCAAGCTTCATGCCTAGCTGGACAATGTCCGCTTTCGACAGCTCCATCAGCGGTGCATGGACCGACATTTTCTTGCCGTGTTCGGTTGCTGCGGCGGTTGCCAGATTGGCCATTGCCTCAAAGGACGAGATGAACTCAGGTCGGCAGTCCGGGTATCCCGAGTAGTCGACCGCGTTGACTCCGATGAAGATGTCCTGCGCCCCGAGTACCTCGGACCAGGCGAGAGCGAAGCTCAGAAACACCGTATTTCGCGCAGGCACGTAAGTCGCGGGAACCCCGTGACCCAGCTCTTCCACGGAATCGTGCTTCGGAACATTGATGTCATCGGTGAGAGCCGAACCGCCGAAAGTGGTGAGATCCACGTCCAACACCACGTGCTCCTTCGCTCCGAGCGTGTGGGCGACTCGAGCCGCCGCATCGAGTTCCACCGCGTGTCGCTGGCCGTACCGCATGCTCAAGGCATGGGCATCGAATCC
>JAUXGW010000293.1 GCA_030621865.1 Actinomycetes bacterium | reverse complement strand
AAGATGTAGCACATGGCCCTCAATGTCCTCGGCGAAGAACTCACCGCTTGCAGCATGAACCCACGCACCGGATTCTTCCGGGACGGATGTTGTGACACCAGCGACGAAGACCACGGAGTCCACACGGTCTGCGCCGTGATGACCGAGCAGTTTCTCGACTACTCCCTCATGCAGGGCAATGACCTCATCACCGCCATGCCCCAGTTTGGGTTCACCGGACTCAAGCCAGGAGATCAGTGGTGCCTGTGCGCACCACGCTGGGTGCAGGCCCTCGAGGGCAACTCGGCGCCGCAGGTCGTGCTGGCAGCAACCCACGAACGCACGCTGGATCATGCCCGACTGGAGGACCTGATCGCATACGCGATCGACGCGCCCGAGGACTGACACAACCCGCAGCCCGCCGCTCGGCCTCCCCGGGGAGGGTCATCCCGATCAGCTACACAGGAACATTCCGGGCGAAGGGAACATCACGGCGAGCACCAGGGTTCCTCTGGGTATGAGCTCATCTCCCACCGACACCCTTTCGAGCAGCGACACATCCTCCCCCAACACCAGCTGCCCGGTGCGAAATCCCCGGGCTGACGCCCAGGAGCTGTTGAGCGACGATCAGGTTGCCCGGGTTCTGGAGCCGTCACCACCGGCCGTTCAGCAACCGCCTTTCCTGGCCGATGACCCGGTTGCGGTGTCGGACGCTGATTCCCCAGCAGCCGTCGTGCCTGCCGGAATGCCGGGTGACAGCGACTGGGGAGAGTGGCTGAAGGATCATCCCGAGCACCAGAACTGGGTTGCGGATCAATGGCTGGGCGGTGACCGACGCCTGCCCGCCACTCCGCCGTCGCTGACGGCCACCCGCGAATCGTTGCACCGCCTGGCCACATACGTCATAGGCCCGGCCAGGTACTCCAGCAACGGAAAGTTCGGACTCAGATGGACTCACGGGGGATTCGGAACCCCGTTCTTCGGTGAAGATCGCCAGGTTCGTGTCCGCGGCTCGAATCTCGTGGATCAGTCGGGCAACTCGGCGCGATCGACGCCGATCAGCACCATCCAGGGGGCCGCAGATTTTCTGGACTCCTCAATCGATGCCGAGACCGCAGCGGAGGGAGACAGCACACCTCTCGGTGATGTCCACCAGAGCCTGGACGTCGATCCGGACTCGGCAGAATTTCTGGGCGATTGGTTCGGGATGTCCTTCGCTGCCCTCGAACTGCTCCGGTCCGATTCGGAGTCGGTGGATCCCAGTCGGCCACAACTGTGGCCCGGGCATTTTGACGCCGCCATCGAGGTCGGTGACGAAGATCACCGCGGCAGCTATGGAGCATCACCGGGTGATGCCTCGATTGACGAACCGTACCTATACGTCAGCATCTGGTGGCCCGACCGCCTCGGCGTGTCCGGCGAGGATCCGTTCTGGAATGCACCATCCTTTGTGGGACGCATCCTGAAACTGTCCGACTTCACCCCGGATGCCGATCCTGTCGTCGAGGCTGCGGCCTTCTGGCGGGAGTCCCGTGACCGGATCGCCGCAGCCACCAACACCTGACACATCGCGCAGTAACTGCCTGTGATCACCAGAAACGAACGTGCCCGAGGTTCCCTGCTTGGTGGTGCCATCGGCGATGCATTGGGCGCGCCCGTCGAGTTCATGTCACTTCGCGAGATTCTTTCGACGTGCGGGTCCGACGGTGTCACCGAGATGCTCCCCGCATTCGGCCTTGATGGTGGTGCGATCACCGATGACACCCAGATGACCCTGTTTGCAGCAGAAGGCCTGATCCAGGCGGCCGCCGTTGACGAGGCGGCCAACTCGGTTCACGCGGCGTTCCTTCGCTGGTATCAGACTCAGGGGCGCGGCTCCGCAGATTTGGGGGCAGGTGGACTCGATCAGGAGGATTGGCTCTGGGCATCGAGAGCGCCCGGGAGCACCTGCATGGGCTCGCTCGGATCAGGGGACCCAGTCGGAACTGCCGCCATCAACGACTCGAAAGGTTGTGGAACCGTGATGAGAAGTGCGCCATTTGGTTTCACCTCTGCACCAATGACACTCGCCACCGAATCGTCGCATCACACACATGGCCATCCGACTGCTGCCGTTTCGTCGGCCTACCTGGCACAGATCATCTTCGGTCTCCTCGAGGGCTCCACCTTGTCCGACGCCGTGACTTCGACTCGTGAATCGATCATCGAGGTGTTCCCGGAGCATCATCGCGAGACAACCAGCATCGTCGACCGCGCAATCGGACTCGCAGCAGGCGGCCCACCATCACCTGAGGTGGTGGAATCGCTCGGAGGAGGCTGGATTGCCGAGGAAGCGTTCGCCATCTCGATCCTGTGCGCTTTGACCGCAACGAGTTGGTCGGACGCACTCACGCGGTCGGTAACCCATTCGGGAGACAGCGACTCCACCGGCGCGATCACCGGCAATCTGCTCGGTGCCGTCTGGGGGGATGCAGATCTGCCGGCCGAATGGCTCCGTCGACTGGAAGGCCGGGGGACGATCGAAAGAGTCGCAACCGAGTTGGCCGGCGTCGATCTCTGATCGGCGCTTCACAGCGACACGTCGCCGACCTGAACCGCCCATGAGGGCATCCGTTCCGCTCACGGATCCGCGGCCGATCGGCCGTGGTTGTTGGTGAATCCCGATTCCTGTGAGCAAAGCGCCAGAACTACTGAGAGAATTGGCGCCAACTCGGCGAATTTCGTCGAACGCACACCGGAAACACCTGGGGATCCGGAAGACACCTGGAGATGACGACAGATGAGGGACTTCAACGGCAAGGTCGCTGTGGTGACTGGCGGAGCCAGCGGAATAGGCAGGGAACTGGTCATCCAACTCGCCGCGCACGGCGCCGACGTGGCGATGTGTGATTTGTCAGAGGAAGGAATGGCGGAGACACGCGACCTTGCGCTGGCCAATTC
>JAUXGW010000370.1 GCA_030621865.1 Actinomycetes bacterium | reverse complement strand
ACAGCCGCGTGACTGACCAGACCCCCACGCGAGGTGAGGACTCCTTCTGCCACTTCCAGACCGTGCACGTCCTCGGGTGATGTCTCGGTACGCACGAGAATCACCTTCTCCGAACGCTCGAAGGCCTCCACAGCTTCGTCTGCGGTGAAATAGACCCTGCCGACTGCCGCACCGGGAGAGGCAGCCAACCCGGTCGTCAGCACAGGTTTGTCCGTCGCGACGAATTGCGGATGCAGTATTTGATCGAGATGACCCGGCGACACCTGCTGCACGGCCTCGGCCGGCGTCAAGGCGATCTTGGGATCCCGGGTCAGGGCAACCGCTATTCGCAGAGCGGCAACTCCGGTTCGTTTCCCCACCCGGGTCTGGAGCATCCACAACTTTCCCTGCTCAACCGTGAACTCCGTATCGAGCATGTCCCGGTAGTGATGCTCGAGTCGGTCGAAAATGTCCAGCAGTTCGCGGTACGGACCCGGGAACAACTTGCCCATCTCGGTCAGTGGAAGAGTCTTCCGGATCCCTGCCACCACGTCTTCACCTTGTGCATTGACCAGGAAGTCACCGTATGCGCCGGCCTCGCCGGTAGCGGGATTGCGCGTGAACCCGACCCCGGTAGCCGAATTGTCATCCCTGTTGCCGTAGACCATGACCTGAACGTTCACCGCGGTGCCGAGGTCATCAGCTATGTGTTCACGGTGCCTGTAGGCGGCAGCTCGTGGCGAATTCCATGAACGGAACACGGCCTCGATCGAAGTCCGGAGCTGCGCCGCCGGATCCTGGGGAAACGGGCGGCCCATTTCGCGGTCGATGAGCGCCTTGTAGTCGGCGATGACCTCCAGGAGGACATCTGCGGGCATGTCGGCATCGGAGGAGACTCCGTGCGCCGCCTTCACCTCCTCGAAAATCGAATCGAAGGCTTCCCCATCCATTCCGGCAACGATCTTGCCGTACATCTGGATGAAGCGGCGATAGCTGTCGTAGGCGAACCGTTCGTTGCCCGCCGCCTCCACGAGGCCCTGAACTGATTCGTCGTTGAGTCCGAGGTCGAGAACGGTGTCCATCATCCCGGGCATCGAGAACTTCGAGCCCGAGCGCACACTCACGAGAAGTGGGTCGGTCGGGTTTCCCAATCTCTTGCCAGTTGCCGATTCGAGCGCGGCAACCTGATCGGCAATCTCCGCACTCAGTCCATCGGGCCAACCCCGGTCCATGTAGGCGCGGCACGCCTCGGTGCTGATCGTGAATCCCGGCGGAACCGGCAGCTTCAGCACCGAACTCATCTCGGCCAGGTTGGCGCCCTTTCCACCCAGGAGATCCTTGAGCTCCATTGGATGTCGCGGGTGCTCATGGTCGAAGGAGAAAACGAAGGGCATGCTTCAGCTTGCCACTAGAGCCCGGTTCCCTGATGGGATTTCACCAAGGTGCCGGCGGGAGCAGATCCCGCAGCGAGCCGAAGCCCATCGGGATCGACTATCTCGATCACCCGGTATCCCAGTCGAAGAACACCACGCTTTTCGAATCGTCGGAGCACTGCGTTCAGTGATTGACGTTTCGCTCCCAGCAGATCTGCCAACGATTGCTGACTCATCCCCACCGACGACCCGAACCCTTCGTACAACAGGAACGAAGCAACCCGACTCTGAAGATCCCCCATCAGCAGTTCGCTGACCCGTTGACGCGATGACGTGGTGCGGTCTGCGAGTGAGACCAGCCAGCGATGGGCGATCCGGCCCCGGGTTCGCAGCAGATTCACAAGATCCTCCGTCGAGATCTCCAGAGTGGAAACGTCTGACAACGCCAGGGCGTCGTACAGCTCCGGGCGTTGCAGCAGGACAGGTATGTCACCGATGATCGATCCGGATCCCAGCAGTTCCAGTGTGATCCTCCGATCACCCGTGAACTGGGACAGAGCAAC
>JAUXGW010000070.1 GCA_030621865.1 Actinomycetes bacterium | reverse complement strand
CTGCGTACCGATGCCGTGACCGCGATCGGTGCCTTTGCGAGCGACGTTCGCGGCGGTGCGTTCCCGTCCGAGGCAGAGACGTATCACCTCAGCGAGGATGAGACCGAAGCGCTTGCGCTCTACGGATCCGGCTGAAGCGATTCCGCGGCGATTCCGGCGTTGTCACATCCCTCTGATGGGCTTTCATCCATGGAAGCGATTCAACCTCGAGTGGTGAGGGGCTCTACAGTGGTACCGCTCCCAATTGGGGGCAACCCAAATACAACCCTGTCCTGCATGGTGCAGGACCCTGGGGCCCGCAAGGGTCCGGTCCATAGGGAGGCAATGGCGTGACAGAACGCGCGTATGAGTTGATGGTCATCGTTGACCAGGATTCCGATGACGCTGCCAACGAGGCAATGATCAATCGGGTCAAGGAGATGGTTGAGTCCGGTGGCGGACTCGTTCCCACCGTTGACAAGTGGGGGCGACGTCGTTTCGCCTATGAGATCAACCACAAACACGAAGGTGTCTATACGCTCTTCGAAATCTCCACGGAGGCACCCAACCTCGATGATGTGGATCGCTTCCTCCGTCTTGCGGACGATGTGGTCCGCCACAAGTTGATCCGGCTGCCGGAAACAGAAGCGGTCCGCCGCGGGTTGTTCACGGCCGCCAACTGAGGAGGAGTTAGCAATGGCAGGAAACACAGTCGAACTGGTCGGGAACATCACCCGCGATCCCGAGCTGCGATTCACACCCAGCGGTGCGGCAATCGCCACTTTTGGTCTCGCGGTGAACCGACGTTGGCGTAATCAGCAGAGCAACGAATGGGAGGAACAGACTTCCTTCTTCGATGTTGTCTGCTGGCGCAACCTCGCCGAGAACGTCACCGAGTCGCTCTTCAAGGGCAGCCGGGTGATGGTTGTCGGCCGTCTCGAGCAGCGTTCCTGGGAGAACCAGGAAGGCGAGAAACGTTCCAAAGTGGAAGTTGTGGCCGACGAGATCGGACCGAGTCTTCGCTGGGCGACCGCTCAGGTGGAAAAGAACGAACGTCGCACCAGTGACAGCAGCGGTGGGGGCGGCGGAGGTTCGCCGGCACGTAACGAAGCCCCTGCGTATGACAGCAGTGAGGAACCCTTCTGATGGGAAAGAAATCGTCCAAGCGGAACATGAAGCAGGCCGAGAGCACTCGGCGCATCAAGAAGAAGACTTCCGTTCTCGATTCCGAGAAGATTGAGTACGTCGACTGGAAAGACGTCGACCTTCTTCGTCGGTTCATGTCCGACCGGGCCAAGATCCGCGCCCGCCGGGTGAATGGCAACAACTCTCAACAGCAGCGTGCAGTCGCGAATGCGATCAAGAACGCCCGCGAGATGGCGTTGCTGCCGTACACCAGCCGTGTAACCACGCAGCGTGGAGGCAAGGATCGTCGTGGCCGTGGTGATCGTGGAGATCGCCGACCCCGCGATGACAACCGTGATGACAGCCGCCGTGATGACAACCGTGACAAACGTCCGGTAGACGATGCTTCGCCGGCCACGGAAAATGTTGAAACTCCGGAGACCGAGAGTTCCGTTGAGGAGGTTTCACAGTGAGCCAGGTGAAAGTCATTCTTCGCAACGACGTTGAAGGTGTGGGCCACCGCGGTGAGGTCGTCGAGGTTTCCAAGGGTTACGTCAGGAACTATCTCGAGCCTCTCGAGCTGGCGATTACCGCAACTCCGGGCGCTCTGGCTCAGGCCGAAGCGATGCGCAAGTCGCGAGACGTACGTGACGCAGCGGCGCGCGAGTCGGCCGAGGAAATCGCACGGGTGATGGTGACCAAGCACATCGTTGTCACCGCTCAGGCCGGAGACTCCGGCAAACTGTTCGGTTCTGTCACAGCCTCCGAGATCAGTGATGCTGTCTCCGAACAGGCTGGGCTCGATATCGACCGCAAGGCAATCCGCCTGGAGGATCCAATCAAGGCCGTCGGCGAGTATCACGTGATGGCACGGCTGCACTCCAGTGTTGAGTTCCCCCTCAACATCGAAGTTGTCGCTGGCTGATCACCGAGATCGAGGATTGGGCAATGGGCATCACCTCGGGTGATGCCCATTGTGGTTTTCGACGGGGGTTACCCACAGTTGTCCACCCTCAATCCACATGAAATTCACGGGTTTGTCCTCTGGATGCCCACAGGCAGTTACCTGCACAATTGATTCCAATGTCGCAACCACAGGATCCGAGTCCCGCAATCGGGCTTGGCGAACAGCGGATACCACCGCACAACATCGGCGCTGAGGAGTCCCTCCTGGGGGCAATGCTTCTGTCTCCGCAGGCAATTTCAGCCGTGGCGGGGAAGGTCACCTCGGACGACTTCTACAAACCAGCACATAGGCATGTCTTTGACGCGATCCAGGCCCTCTCGGCAGACGGTCGCGGGGTGGATCCCGTCACGGTTTCGGAAGAACTTCAGCGGCTTGAATTGCTCGAATCCATTGGCGGTTCCGCCGAACTGCTGACACTCCAGACGCGGACGCCGGCCATCACAAACGCCGAGTACTACGCCAACATCGTGGCCGAGAAGGCGTTGCTCCGACGGTTGATCTCGGCCGCTCGGGAAGTAGGGGAGCTCGGATACGCACCTCTCGATGATGTGGACAAGACGATTGATCAGGCGGAGAGTGCCATATTCGCGGTCGCCCAACGACGCGAGACCGACACCACCCGACCGATGAGCGAGTTGGTCAGCCCCGGAATCGATCGACTCGAAGAACTCCAGGAGCGAAAGCAGGCGGTTTCGGGTACACCCACAGGATTCACGCGGCTCGATCGTTTGCTGTCCGGCATGCAGCCGGACTCGCTGTCGATCGTCGGAGCCCGGCCGGGTGTGGGGAAAACGGCTTTCGCCCTGTCGATGGCGGCGCATATCTCGATCCGGGAGCAGTTGCCAGTTCTCTTCTTCTCGTTGGAGATGAGCCGCCTCGAACTCACCTACAGGCTCCTGTCGTCGGAGGCGAAGGTGCAATCCACCAAGTTCCGCAACGCCAACATGAACTCCCGCGACTGGCAGAAGATCAATCAGGCCGGCGACGAGTTGTCCCGCGCCACCATGTGGATCGATGACAATCCGGCCGTCTCCCTGATGGAGATTCGCGGCAAGGCCAGGCGTTTGCAGGATCGTCTGGGTGAGAAGTTGGGACTCGTCGTCGTGGATTACCTGCAACTGATGCAGGGACGCGGTGGAGCCGAAAGCCGTCAGGTGGAAGTCTCAGAGATCAGCCGTGGCCTGAAGGTTCTGGCCAGGGAACTGCAGGCCCCGGTGATGGCACTCTCCCAGTTGTCCCGCCAACTGGAATCACGGACGTCCGATCGTCGTCCACAACTTTCCGACCTGCGCGAGTCCGGCTGCCTCACTGCCGACACGCTCCTGCGGCGGGCAGATGACAACACAGAGATCTCACTTCGCGACCTGGCCGACGGGAACCTGACCAATGTTCCCGTGTGGAGTCTGGATCAGGACTGGAGGATGGTGCCGGGCACGCTCACCAAGGCATTCCCCAGCGGTACCAAGGAAGTCTTCCGACTTCGAATGGCATCTGGTCGGGAGATCAAGGCGAGTGCCAATCATCCGTTCCGGACCATTCTTGGATGGCGGCGACTCGACGAACTCGCGGTCGGTTCCAGACTCGCCGTGCCCCGATTGATCCACGCTCCGGAGAACCTCGTGTCAGTCGATTCCGAAAGGCTCGATGAGTGGGTGAATCGGGTGTGTCAGGGATCACCGATCCCCGAGGAAGCCAACGCGCTCAACGACTCTCAGTTGGCCCATTTCCTGTCTCGACTGTTCGGTCGAATGGCGTACCTCTCGGTCACTCAACTTCGCGGCAAACCCCACGTACGCCTGGCGGCGTCCTGTTCGCGGCCGGAGGTTCTCCGCGATGTTCAGGAGCTGCTCCTGCGCTTCGGAATCCACGGCCGGATTTCAGCAACCGGTGCCAACCGGAAGCTGCATCGCCTGTGGATTCACGGTGTGGATCAGCAGAGACAATTCTTGACGACCATCGGTGTTGACGGCCCGAAGTCAGCGAAGCTGACCGAAGCGCTGCAGACCCTTGGCGACCAGAAATCAAACCCGAACGTCGACACCATCCCGTGTGAGGTTCGTGACCTGGTTGTCGCCGAACTCGGGCGGGCCGAACTGACACAGCGTCAATTGGCGGGCCTTCTGCGGGAGAAGTACTGCGGCGGCTACCTGCTCGGAACGGAGGCTCGACCGCGGTGTTCGAGCCGTTCAAGGCTTGCCCGCATAGCGGAAGCTCTTGACAGCAAGGATCTCTCTCAGCTCGCCACTTCGGAGGTGATGTGGGATGAGGTTCACGAGATCACTTCGCTGGGAGAGCAGCCCACATACGATGCCACGGTCGCTGGAACACACAATTTCGTGGCCAACGGTGTGATTGCGCACAACTCAATCGAGCAGGACGCAGACGTGGTGATGTTTCTGTACCGGGACGCCATGTACAACAAGGAAACCGATGACAACACCACCGAAGTGATTGTCGCCAAGCACCGCGCCGGACCGACCGACGTGGTGGAACTCATGTTCCACGACTACTGCACGCGTTTCGAGGACATCGAGGGCGAGTAGGACCAACCGGGCCGCCGCGCAGCGCGATGAAATCTCAATCAGGTGATTCCCAGGAGTGACCGGCCTTCGCCGACGTCGCCACAGCCAGTCGCTGGAGGTACTCGGAGCGGGGGATTTCAATGGCGCCGAGGCTTTCAAGGTGCGGTGTGAGCCACTGGACATCGAACAGCGCTGATGGAAACTGCCTCAGTCGGTCAACCAAGTGCACCAATGCTGCCTTCGAAGCGTCGGTTGCCCCGTGGAACATCGACTCGCCGGCAAAGAACGAGCCGATTCCCACGCCGTAGACCCCGCCGACCAACTCCTCGCCAGACCACACCTCGACACTGTGGGCCCAGCCCAGTTCATGTAGCCGGTGATAGGCCTCGCGGATGTCGTCGTTGATCCAACCGTATGGTCTGCTGGGGTCGGCACAGCCCTGCACAACTTCGTCGAAAGCCTGGTTGGTGGTGCAGTGGAACCGTCGCATTGAGCGAACCAGAGATCGTGACCTGTACAGCCGATCAACCGGAATGATCGCCCGGGGATCTGGTGACCACCAGCCGAGTTGATTCCGTCGGCCAACCGGCATCGGAAACAGACCGGATCGGTATGCGCACAACAACGAGCCGGGTTCGAGGTCACCGCCGACCGCGACGGGACCTTCTGGTTCCGCGTCATCTACGGGCGGGAAGGTCCAGCGGGAGGGCGGTGGCTCTGTCGGCACCGCGTCATCGTAGGAGAGCGCGGTCATCGCAGGAGAGCGCCCCCATTGCGCGGGGCTCGGCTCGGCGGTTCTACCTGCCTCAGCGGTTGTAGTCGTAGAAGCCCTGTTTGCTCTTGCGGCCGAGCTGTCCTGCCGAAACCATGCGGCGCAGCAAGGGCATCGCGGCATAGTTCGGATCCTTGAACTCTTCGTAGAGCGCGTCGATGATCGCAAGGGAGGTGTCGAGGCCAACGAGGTCGAGCAGTGCAAGCGGTCCCATCGGGAAGTTGCAGCCGCCCTTCATGGCCTCATCGATGTCCTCAGCAGATGCCGTTCCGTTTTCGAGCATGCGAACGGCATTGTTGAGATACGGAAAGAGCAGGGCGTTGACGATGAAGCCGGCACGGTCCTTCACTGCCACGGCATTCTTCCCGCAGGCCTCTGCGAAGGCGGTGGCGGCAGCCATCGTCTCCGCAGATGCGGTCAGCGGTGTGACGATCTCCACGAGGGACATCATCGGAGCCGGGTTGAAGAAGTGGATTCCACAAACCTGTGAAGGCCGGTTGGTGGCGACTGCCATTTCCACAACCGCAAGAGTGGAAGTGTTGGTGGCGAGGATGGTTTCTGGCTTGCAGATGCTGTCGAGTTCGGCGAAGAGAGCCGTCTTGACCGCAAGATCCTCGATGACAGACTCGATGACGAGGTCGCAGTCGGCCAGATCACCGAGGTCGGCGGTCGGAGTCACGAGAGCCAGCGTGGCATCGGCGTCGGCCTGCTCCAGCTTGCCCCGTTCGACCTGCTTGGCCAGGGACTTCTCCAGGCCGGCAACCATGGCGTCAGCCGATTCCCGCTTTCGGGAGCGCAGCACGACGCTGTGTCCCTTCTTGGCCGCAACTTCGGCGATTCCGGAACCCATGATTCCAGAACCGATAATTCCCACACGTTCGATCGTCATGGTGCGGAGGTTACCGATCGGTAACCTCCGCGTACAAGGCCGGCCCGCCCGGGGACGGACAGTGTGGGGTCGGATGATCGGGCATCATGGTGGCGTGACTGGTTCATTGGTGATGGTCGGCGGCGCGGAGTTCACTCCCGAATGTGATTTCGACGCGGACTTTGTGACCGCCGGTTCGGAGGTGGTGGTTCTCCCCACCGCCCACGCGTACGAGAACCCGGCCCTGTCGGTGGAGGCGGCAACGGAGCATTTCAAGGCGTTCGGTGCGAGTGTCCGCGCGCTTGACGTATTCCGGCGGCCCGACGCCCAGGACGAAGCGAACTGTTCGGTGATTGCACAGGCGCAAATCATCTACGTAACCGGTGGATCACCGATGCATCTGCGATCAGTTCTCATGGATACACCTCTGCTTGATGCGTTGGGCCGAGCTTGGGAAGCGGGAGCCACCGTGGCAGTCGCAGCCGAGGCCGCAACAGTGATGTGTTCTCACATGGTGGACAGTCGCGGGGGCGCGTTCACACTCGGCCTCAACGCGGTTGACACGATGACGGTGATCCCCCGGTTCAACACATGGTCGACGGACAAGATTCACCGTACCCTGAAGCTCGCGCCGGCGGATCTGGTGGTGGTTGGCATCCCGGAGGCCACGGCGCTGATCAGGTCACCCCAGGGGGAATGGAGCACGCGTGGTGTTGGATCGGTTGAGGTGTACCGCCACATGAAACGAGCAGAGTTCAGCGACTTGCCGGCAACCCTGACAAATGCGGTAACCCCGACGAATGTCGACCCGAATGCGTCGGCCTGACTGTTTTCGGCCTGACCTCTTGCGAGCCGGCTATTTGGCCGGCTATTTGGGAGTCTCAGCGATGCTCACCGAGTTGATCAGCACCTCTTTGGTTGGTTGCTGCTGGGCGTCTCCGAGAGCCCCGATCGCGTCCACGGTGTCCTGGCCCTCGATCACCTGACCAAACAACGAAAACGCGGGCGTGAGCCGCGCTCCGCCGCCGGGAAGCACCACGAAGAACTGGCTGCCGTTGGTGTTGGGTCCGGCGTTCGCCATCGCGAGTGCATAATCCACGTACTCATCACTCGAGTCGGGTAGTTCGTCGTCGATCGTGTAGCCGAGATCGTTGTTACCCCACGGTTCGCCGTCGCCATCACCAGCCTGGATCACGAACTCCGGCACGATCCGGTGGAAGGGAACTCCCTCGTAGTAGCCCTCCCTTGAGAGGACCACGAAATTGTTGACCGTCTCGGGGGCCGAATCCGTGTACAGCTCCGCCGTGAAAGGACCCTCAGTGGTCTCGAACGTCGCTGAGTAGTCGGTGGTGGCAGCGTCAATGCACATCGGGGGCGGACCAGCGAACTTTTCCGCTCGTTGGCCGGTGCCGTCAACCGGTGGGCACTCAGTGACCTCGGTTACTGCCAGATTGGATTCTTCCGAGTCGTCCGTGGCTGAATCGTCCGTCCCGACCTCGGTGGTCGAGATGACGTCTTCGTCCGCCGGTTCGTCGTCGCCTGTGAGGATCACCACCGCCGCGATCACGGCAATCACGCCCAGCACGCCCGCGCCGATCATTGCCCACCGCGTTCCGCTTGCGGTCTGAGTTTCGCCCGACTGGCGGTTTTCCTGTTGGCGACGCCGTTTGTTCGAGTTGGTTCCCACCGCGTTGCAGGGTAATTGCAGTTGAAGGCTCCCTCCATCCGGGCGGTAGCGTTGGTGGTCGTGGCATTGCTGGTTCAGAAGTTTGGCGGGTCGTCCGTGGCGGATCCCGATCGAATCCGCGAGGTGGCGAACCACGTTGCACGCTGTCGTAATCGTGGAGATCAGGTGGTGCTGGTTGCCTCGGCGATGGGTAAGGAGACCGACCAGTTGCTGCGCCTGGCGGGAGATGTTTCCGGTGATCCGCTGGGGCGCGAGATGGACATGTTGATCACCGCGGGTGAGCGCAAGGCCATCGCCTTGGTGTCCATGGCTCTTCACGAGGTCGGCGTTGACTCGGAGAGTTTCACCGGCAGCCAGGCAGGTTTTGTGACCAACACAAACCACACCAATGCCCGAATCGTGGATGTCCGTGCAGATCGAATCCGTGCCTCGCTGAACTCTGGTCGGGTTCCAGTGGTGGCCGGTGCCCAAGGTGTGTCGCAAGAGAGCAACGTGACCTTCCTTGGCCGCGGTGGCTCCGACACCACGGCCGTGGCCCTGGCCAAGGCGCTCGGTGCGGATGCCTGTGAGCTCTACACGGACGTCTCAGGCGTGTTCACCACCGATCCGCGTGTGGTTCCGGAGGCTCGTCGAATGCACTCGATTTCGTTCGATGAAATGCTGGAGATGACCGCCGCCGGATGTCCGAAACCGGCGATGCGGTCGGTTGAATACGCCCACCGCCACAATGTTCGCCTGCATGTCCGTTCAGCATTCACCTGGGAGCCGGGCACCTGGGTAACAGAGGAGGATCCCGTGGAAGCCGCATTGATTCGTTCGGTTGTAGCCGACGACACCGAGGCCAAGCTCACCGTTCAAGGTGTTCCGGACAAACCCGGCATTGCAGCATCGTTGTTCCGCCACCTCGCCGATGCCGACGTGAATGTGGATCTGATCGTGCAGAACGTGTCCACGGACGGGGTCACCGACATTTCCTTCACCGTGCCCCATGAGCAGCTCTCGCAGGCGCTGGGGATCTGTGAGTCCCACTCGACCGAGTTCGGCGCTGGTGGTGTGCGCAGTGACAACAACATCTCGAAGGTGTCGGTGATCGGAGCGGGCATGAAGTCCAACCCGGGTGTTGCCGCCCTGATGTTCCAGACGCTTGCCGACAACGGCATCAACATCGAGATGATCTCAACCTCTGCGATCCGGGTCAGTTGTGTGGTGGATCAGGAGCGTTCTGACGAAGCAGTTGCAGTTCTGCATGCTGCATACGAGCTGGAATCCACCGACTTCTGACCCAAATTCGTTGGCGATGCGGTGGGAGATCGGCAGTACCCTCTTCGGCATGAGTCCTGCCGACATGAACATCGGAGTCTTCGGGGCCACTGGTCAGGTGGGTGGCGTGATGCGAACGTTGCTCGCTGAGAGAAACTTTCCCGTGGCTCGAATGCGCTACTTCGCATCGAGTCGATCAGCAGGAAAGTCACTGCCGTGGGGTGATTCGCAGGTCGTGGTCGAGGACACTGCCACGGCGGACTTCTCCGGACTCGACGTGGCTCTCTTCTCCGCAGGTGGAACCTTTTCGCGCGAGTTCGCGCCGAAGGTGGCCGCCGCCGGCCCGATAGTGGTGGACAACTCCTCCGCCTGGCGTATGGATCCTGAGGTACCCCTCGTGGTGTCCGAGGTGAACCCGGAGGCCCTGCAACTGATACCCAAGGGGATTGTTGCCAACCCGAATTGCACCACCATGGCGGCGATGCCCGTGCTGGCCCCGCTGGCCGAGCGGGCCGGACTGCGAGCCTTGCGGATTTCGACCTATCAAGCTGTGTCGGGTGCCGGCCTGACCGGTGTGGAGGAACTGGCCGGGCAGATCGCCTCCGCGGGTGACAAGGGATCCAAGCTGACATACGACGGATCGGCCGTGTCATTCAGCGAAGGTCCGAACTTCCCTCGCACGATCGGGTTCAACGTGATTCCCCACGCTGGGAACCTGGTCGATGACGGACTCTTCGAAACCGACGAGGAACAGAAACTCCGCAATGAAAGCCGCAAGATCCTGGGCCTGCCGGATCTGCTGGTGAGCGGAACCTGCGTGCGGGTACCCGTGTTCACGGGGCACTCCCTGTCGATTCACGCCGAGTTCGATTCCGCGATCAGCCCGGCCGAAGCCCGGGAAATTCTTGCCAACTCGGAGGGAGTGGAGCTGTCCGACGTTCCGAATCCCCTGATGGCGGCGGGGAACGATCCGTCATATGTGGGGCGAATCCGGCTGGACCCCACGGTTGAGCACGGGCTGGTGTTCTTCGTGTCCAACGACAATCTCCGCAAGGGTGCGGCATTGAATGCCATCCAGATCGCCGAGGTGCTCGCCGCTCAGGTTGGTGGGTCGTCGACGTAACGCCTCGCAGCGTCGTCCAGGCTGAGCCCCAGCTGGTTGGCCAGCGAGGCCACCCAGGCGATCACGTCGCCCAATTCGTGCAACTGCTCCTGCGGAGTTCCCTTGCGAACAGCTTGAGCCAGTTCGCCGACCTCTTCACAGAGCCAGGCGACGGTGGACGGGATACCCCTCTGGCGATCTGAATCGCCGTAGAGGTCTTCCATCAGTTGCTGGAACTCGCTTATCTGCACGGGCGTAACGGTACGCCCTGGTGGTCGGGTGGGGGAGATTTGAACTCCCGACCTCCTCGTCCCGAACGAGGCACGCTGCCAAACTGCGCCACCACCCGTAGGAGTCGCTTATGGTAGCGCCGCCTCGGTTGAGCGGGCCAACACGCGTTGGGCCGCCCGCCTGAGTTTCAGAGCGTTGAGGGGCTTGGTCACCCAGCCGTCGGCACCCGAGGTCTTCGCCAGAAACTCATCGTCGGTCCGGTCCAACAGGAGAAGTATCCGCTGTGGTGGCATCCGACCGGCGCCTTCCTCCAGCCTGAGGTCCATGCAGGTGGCAGCGCCACCCATGTTCCCGATCTGCAGATCGAGCATGACCAAGTCCGGCTCGAGGTCCAGCGC
>JAUXGW010000239.1 GCA_030621865.1 Actinomycetes bacterium | reverse complement strand
ACGACGCCACGCGGCGACCCTGGAAGCGTGAATACCAGTTGGTGATTCCGCCAGCATGGCGTTGGTCAACTGGATGAACAGACTGGTGACCAGGGATTCAGTGCGCCGGACATCGCCCTCAAACCCGATGATCGAACAGCTCATGTTGGCTGCATCACCGAGCCTTATGGCCATGCAGCCGAATGATTCTGCGACCGCACCCACAAGCGAAGCCTTGCGCGCCGCATGGGGAGCCTGTATCCGGATGGACCGCTCGATGGGTTTGTCACGGCTGGACGATGGTGACTCAGCCCACAACCGGGCGTCGTCAATGCTGTACTTGGTCGCCAACTCTGCGACCTTGACCAGGAAGGCCTCAGCTTCTTCGGGATACGGAGTGGATTCGGCTTTGGTCAACAGCCGCCGAATCTTCTCCATCTGACGGTCTCTCTCGGAACTCATGATTACTGCTTTCGGATCATTGCATCTCTGAAGCCTCGCGGGGAGAACACTTCGAAACGCTGAGAGGGCCAGTCAGCCTCTGGGACCTTGCATCGGAATCCGGCCTGTTTCCTCGGGGAACTGTCTAGTTCGCCAGTGTGACAGGACCTGCCCACGCCTGGGAATAGCACGGCGGGCCGATACGGTTCCGAACATGGACGAGATTCTCGACGTGGACCTGCTCGGCTTCGAACAGGGATCCGAAGCGCAGCGTGCCGCGGTGATTGATGGCGCCATGAACAGCCTGACCACGGGATTCGTATACACCTCACACGACATCAGCGACGACTTGCTCGACACCACTTACGGCATGCTGGCCGAGTTCTTCAACAAACCTGAGGAGATCAAGGCACAGGCGATAGCGCCCGGGAGCCACGGCGCAACCGGTTACACCGGGCTCCTGGTGGAAACAGCCGCCATTTCGGATACCCCGGACTGGAAAGAGATGCTCAATTGGGGCATCGAGGTTCCACAGGGTCATCCCCTTCGCAGGAAATACGCTCACCGTTACGGAGAGGAACTCTTCCCCGAGGATGCGGTTCCCGGCATCACGAACGTCCTCACCGAGTTCCGTGACCGCACGCTCGACATCCAGAGACGATTTCTGCGGATCATCGCCGTTGGGGTCGGGGCCCATGAGGATTTCTTCGAGGACATGCTCGAGCACGGCACCACGCTCACGCGGGCGATCCGGTACCCGCCGATGGATCAGGCGCCGGCCGCCGACCCCGATGCACAACCGCACGTCTGGGCGGCCGAACACGGAGACATCAACCTGATCACAGCGCTGCCGAGAGCCACCACCAGAGGTCTGCAAGTGAAGGTGGCTCCGGATCCGGACACCACTGACCTGGCCGACTTCGTCTGGGTGGACGCTGCGCCACCCGAAGGGGACTTCATCATCAACACCGGGATCATGCTGGAACGACTCACCAACGGTGTCATTCCGGTGGGAGTTCATCAGGTGGTGGCGGAACCGGGACAAGGCGGCGAACGGTACTCGGTAGTTCAGTTCTGTCACCCGACCCCTTGGACGATCCTGTCGCCGATCGCTTCAACGGTTGATGCGGAAACTCCGCAACGCTTCGCCGGCATCGAGGCGGGCGACCTGCTGGATCAGGTGATCTACGACATCAACCTGGTGGAGAACGCCAAGCGGATCTGATCCTGCGGTTCAACGGGACCCGGATCAACGAGGGCCGGAACCTGCGCTCCAGGTTGGCGAGCCGGTTCAACATCGACAAGACCGGTTCAACATCGCCGAGACCCAGTCTCACCTGCTAATCCGCTCACCTGTGGCTGGAGCGGCCTCGTCCCCAATTGGAGCAGTCTCAACTGCAGTCGGAGCAGCGTCCGACAAGGTCGAGACGGTGATGATCCCCGGTGAATCCCAATCGTTTGGCGGCCGAATTCAGTTCCCCATCGACCAGGGACTCGACTTCGTCCGGAAGCGTGAAGTCCACCACGGATCCGCAGACCGAACAGATCAGATGATGGTGATGTTCGGTGAGATCCTCGGCGAGTTCGAACCTGGCGAACTCATCGGATGAAGAGACTCGGCGCACCACTCCCGCCTCCTCCAGGACAGCCAGATTCCGGTATACGGAACTCTGCGGAAGCGACGATTCAAGTTCGCGGACCTGCTCAACCGTGAGCGGATTGGAGGCACCGTCGAGGGCGTCCACCAGCGCACGCCTGCCGCGCGTGAAACGCTGCCCGATGCTTCGTAGCCGCTGTGCGGCAACATCGTGTGTCGGGGTGTCGGTCATCGCCCGGTCACCGAACCTTCCAGAACCGGACAACCTCTGAGAACAGGTTTCTCCCGATCACGTGCCACGGCCCGCAAAACCATCACGGATAACCCCGATGGCCCCGAGCATCTCCGTCATGATCTTCATGGTGATGGTGCGGATCGTCCAGAACCACCGAACCATCGACAGCGTGAAGAACCCGCTCACCGAACGCCTCCGCAAGATGCGATTCGGTCAAGACTGATTCCGGAGTCCCGAACGCGATCTGCTTCCCCGCGAGCAAGAGCACCAGATCACATCTGGCCGCATCGGCCAGATCGTGTGTTGAGATGATCACGGTGCGCCCGTCGGAAAGTTCTTCGCCGATCGACCGAAGGATTCGATCCCGAGCCAGGACATCGACACCCGTGAACGGCTCATCGAGGAGCAGCAGTGGTGATCGCTGCGCCAGACCTTGTGCCACCAAGGCCCGTTGCCGTTGACCTCCGGAGAGTGCAGAGAGTTGCTCGTTGACAAGATCTTCGGTGTCCATGCGCCGGATGGAGTCGCCAACGATCTGGTGATCAAGCTTGGAGAATCGACCCAGCCAGCCAGTGGTCGGATAACGACCAAGTGACACAGCTTCACCAACAGTCATCGGCAGGTGGGGATCCACGCCGGCATCCTGGAACACCATTGCGACGCCCGCGTCGTGCGAAGCCGCATCAACGGTCAGTTGGCCGGAAACATCACCCAATCCTGCCAGGGCACGCAGGAATGTGGACTTTCCTGACCCGTTGGGTCCTATGACTGCAACAGAGGATCCCGCCGGAACGGTCAGGTTCACTCCGGACAAGGCGACCCGGGAACCGATCGTCACCGACATGCCCTCGGCCACGACTGCCTCGGCCACCGCGGTGCTGGACCCGGCGTCGGTGCCCGAGTTCGAATCGGCGCCGCCCGGGTTCGAATCGGCGCCGCTGGAGCCAGCGTTGCCTTTTTCAGTTCTGATACTCATTCGCATTTCAGGCTACCATGCCATTGTGAGAATGGTTCCCGTATTCAGGTTGGTTCGCACATTTGTGGTCCCCGGTTCAGCCCTTGCGCTGGCCACGCTGACCGCCTGCGGAACCACCGGATCCGAGTCGAACGACGAGGCTGGCGTAACGATCGCCACCACCACATCGATCAATGCCGACATCCTCTCCGGCGCATTCGGCTCCGAGGCAAATGTTATTGCCGTGGTCCCGGACGGAGCTGATCCTCATACCTACTCCCCCACCCCCAAGGCGGTGGCCGAACTGAACGACGCCGATGTGATCGTGGTCAACGGGATCGAAACCGAAGAAAGTGTGGCGGCCGTCGTGAAGGCGGCGGAAGAGGACGGCACACCTGTTTGTGGCTTCGCAGATCCGGGCAGTGATGACACCCACTTCCACACCGATCCGGAATCAGCGGCCGCCGCAGTGAGGGACCTGACCACCTGCCTCGGTGACTCGACCGCACTGGAGCGCGAAAGCCTGTCCGTGCATGCCGATG
>JAUXGW010000033.1 GCA_030621865.1 Actinomycetes bacterium | reverse complement strand
CCAGCCGGCGTTCTGAATGTACGTGGCAGTTCCTGCGCTGATCTTGCCGATCAACGTTCCCGAATCCGTTTCGAGGATCATCGAGCCGCCGCCGAAGATTCCCTTGGTCATCACCAGGGGAATCAGCAACTGCATGGTCGTAACGCCGGCATTGCCGAGGCCGGCGTTGAGCCCGAGGGCCAGACCCTGCTTGCTCTTCGGATAGAAGAAGCTGATGTTCGACATGGAGGAAGCAAAGTTTCCCCCGCCGAGGCCCGACAGCAGTGCCAGGACCTGGAACACCCACAGCGGAGTGTCCTGGCTGAGCAAGGCAAAGCCTGTGCCCACGGCCGGGAGGATGAGCAGCGCCGTTGTGAGGAAAATGGTGTTTCGTCCACCGGAGATGCGGATGAAGAAACTGTTGGGGATTCGCAACGTGGCACCGGTGAAACCGGCGATGGCGGTGATCGTGAAAAGCTGGGCGGCGTCGAACGGGAAACCCAGATTCAGCATCTGGACCGTGATGATGCTCCAGTACAACCACACTGCGAATCCGCACAGCAGCGAGGGGATCGAAATCCACAGGTTGCGGCTTGCTACTTGTTTGCCCTCGGACTCCCAGAACTCCTCGTCCTCGGGATTCCAGATCTTGATGTCAGCCATTACACAGAGTCCTTCCGGCCTTGTTCATTCCGGCCTTGTTCATTCCAACCATTTTCATACGATCTCGATCCCCCACTGATCTTGATCCCCCACTGAGTTGATCCCCATTGGCTCGATTCCTCGTTGGCTCGATTCCTCATTGGACGGCCTCCTGCGGTGCCGGGTCGTCTGCATAGACATCGAGCGTCTCCGAATAGGCTTCCTCGGGTTCCCTGAACATCAATCCTGTGATGAGGAAACTGATCAACGCTCCGCCGGCCAGGATGAAGAAGAACGTGCGTGAATCGACCAACGAGAAGAGAACGAGGTAGATGACCGCACCCACGTTGCCGTACGCACCTGCCATGCCGGCGATCTGGCCGGTCATCCTCTTGTTGACCGTCGGAATCACGGCGAAGGTGGCACCCTCGGCGCCCTGCACGAAGATCGAGGCGAACACGGTGATGATCACGGACACGGCGAGCCAGCCCACTCCCCCGAAAGTGGGTACCAGGTTGCGCAGACCGTCCTCGTTGACCCCGGTCCCATATTTCGAGATGAATCCCATCAGGGTGAAGCCGACGACGATCCCGAAGATGTAGCCCATCATCGTGTACTTGCGACTCGAGAAACGGTCGGACAGGTAACCACCGAGGGGGCGGGCCACCAAGTTCACGAACGCAAACGATGCGGCGACGAAGCCGGCCACCGTGGCCGTGACGATTGGGGTCCCCTGGTTGTTGGTGAGCGGCCGGAAAGTCACCTCGAAGAACGCCGGGAGCATCGAAACCACCGCCAGTTCGGCGCCGAAGTTGGCAAAATACGTGCTGTTGAGCGCGGCGACACTACCCCAGTGGTATTTCTCGTCTTCCGGCACACCCTTGCGCAGATACGGAATATTTACCTGCAGGGTCTTGGCGGCGTGCATGAAATAGACGAGCGCCAGGATCCCGTAGATGACCCACAGCGCGGTATCGCTCAGCATCGGCTTACCGTTGATATCCACGTTGCTTATGCGCCATGCCAGTACACCGAGCGCTCCAACGAGTGGGATCGACCAGACGAGATACTGAGCCAGGTCGCCGTAGGACGAAACCATCATCGGCTCGGCCTTCTTGGTCTTGTGGATCTTCTTGCCCTCAGGTGCATCCTTGACCAGGAAGTAGTACATGACGCCGTAGATCCCCATGACCAAGCCATTGATCGCCATGGCCCAGCGCCATGCGTCGTCACCCAGACCCAGCCAGTCACCGAGGAACGTGATGGCAAACCATGGCAGGGTCATCGCTGCGAACGCCGATCCGAAATTGCCCCAGCCGGCGTAGAAGCCCTCGGCACGGCCGATGTACTTGGGTGGGAACCACTGCGCCACCATCTTGATGCCAACGACGAATCCGGCGCCGACGCAACCGAGCACCATGCGGGCGATGAACAACTGCATGAACGTGGTACCCAAAGCGAACGCGACCGCCGGAATCGCCATCACGACCATGAGGCCGGAGAACACCCAGCGGGCACCGAAGCGGTCAACCAGTGCACCGACCACGATGCGGGCCGGAATGGTCAGCGCCACGTTTGCGATGGCGAGAATCTTGAGGTTCTCGGCAGTCAGCCAGTCTTCGGCAGCGAGAATCGTGGTGGACAGGGGCGCCAGGTTGAACCAGACGTAGAACGTCATGAAGAAGGCGATCCACGTGTAGTGAAGTACCCGGATTCGCTCCTGATCAAAAGCCAGGAGCTTCGGCGCCTCTTCGCCGGCGCCGGCGCCGCCAGTCTCGCCGGTATTGGTATCGGTCATTTGGTCATCGCCATTCTTGTGGTCATTGCCATTTTCGTAGTCGTCGTAGTCACTTGGACGCACTCTGATCGGTCAGTTGGTTGGTCTCGTGATCCCGGGAGCCCGGATCCTGGGAACGCGGAGCTGCGGGATGGTAATCGCCGGATGGTTTGCGCATGAGCACCACACGCTGCCAAGGCCTCCACAGATACTGGATCGGCAGCGTGACGATGTGCACGAGACGGCTGAAGGCGAATACCCCGACGAATGCGTAGAAGGCCAGAACGTGCGACTTGAGTACCCACGGCAGCGGATCCACATACTCCGGGGCCGGCTGGAAGAAGATCAGGGAACGGATGTAGGGCACGAACACCGACGTACCCCAGAAGGACCCGAATCGGTAGCCAATGGCGATCCAGATTCCCGTGATGATCTGGACCGCGATGATCAACAGAACAACGACATCCATGGGAGTGGTCACAGCCTTCACACGATCACTCGTGAAACGCCGCACGATCAGGACCGTGATGCCGAACGCCGCCCAGAGCCCAAGCCCCAGACCGGTCGCCTCCAGGAGGAACAACCGCACGGAGTCGCCGTTCCACAACTCGAAGCTGCTCGGAATGATCAAAGCCACAAGGTGTCCGACGAGGATGAGCGAGATACCCCAGTGGAACGGGACAGATCCCCAATAGAGCTTGCGGCTCTCGAGGAGCTGTGACGACAGCGACGAAACCGAGAAGGGAAGGCGACGCCACCGCACGATGGTGACCATCACCGCCAGCAGGACCACCGCATAGGGCAGTGCACCGAAGAGAAGTTGGTTCGTGGTCATCGTTCGGCTCCGATCGAGACTGGGGTGGCTGGTGTCAGGTCTTTGACCGAATCGAGGGTCGCCGCGAGCACATGGCGGTAGGGATTGTCCTTTGATTCGGTCCGCAACGTCGAGGCCATTTTTCGAACCGCGTCCGCGAGCACGGCCGTCAGATCCGCCAAGGGCTCCGGCACTGTCGCCACGTAGCGCAGTATCGGCTCGATGTGGTCGGGCAGTTCGCCACCGAGGTCCACACCGTTGAGTTCCATGTCCCTCTTCAGGTCGGCCATGAACTCTCCGCGGCGGTAGTTCTCACCCCAGATCACATGGCCCACGTAGGGCACGAACAGCGGCGAAAGATCCAGCGTGACGGTGTGGAGTTCCTCCCATTCGCCGAGTTCGAGCAAAGCGATCTCATCGACGAAACGGTTCATGCGTCGGCGGGCCGGACCATCCAGCGTTGTGGAGATCGCGGCCGCCATGTCAGCCAGGGCGGTGGGCGATGGATAGCGGTACGCCATGGCGACAACAGCAGCGGGAGCCAGTTCCCCTGCGGTGCGGGAGGTTGCAGCGCCGGTCATCATGCACCCCTCTTCGGCGGTTGAATCTGGCCGAGGCCGGTCATCCCCTTGCGAACAAGTGGATCCTCGAGGGCCTCAATGCTCATCTCGCGGTGATATGGCGGGAAGACGAAACGGTCATCGATCGTCGGCACGGTGGTCAGCTTGTAGATGGCCTCTGCCTCTGCCTCGCTGAGCCCGGCCGAATCGAGCAGCCCCAGAGTGTCCGAATCCATGTCACCCTCAACACTCTGGCGACGTTTGTAGCTTCTGACCGCGAACATCATTTTCAGAATGCGGCGAATCGGCTCGACGTCGCCGACCGTGAACAGGTTTGCCAGGTACTTGAGCGGCATCCGGGCCTTGTCCAGCTCGTCAGCCAGTGCGAAGTCGCGGCGATCCTCGGGGATGTCGAGGCGCACCAGGTTGCGTTCCACGGTGCTCATCACCGGCGACAGCGGCGGGATGTAGAACATCATCGCGGCGGTTCGATATTCGGGATGCAGCGGCAGCGCCATCCCCCATTCCTTGACGAACTTGTACACCGGTGACCGGCGAGCGGCGTCGATCCAGCCCTCATCGATGCCGGACGCGGCGGCTGCGGCCACAACGGCGTCATCCCAAGGATCGAGGATCATGTCGAGTTGTGCGTCGACGAGTTCATCTTCGGGCATCGATGCCACGTCGAGAATGCGGTCCTGGTCGTAGAGCAGCACTCCCATGTAGCGAATCCGTCCTACGCAGGAATGAGCACACGCCGGTGCCTGACCGGTCTCCATCCGCGGGAAGCACAAGATGCACTTCTCGGACTTGCCGGTATCCCAGTTGTAATAGACCTTCTTGTAGGGACATCCTGCGACGCACATGCGCCAACCGCGACACTTGTCCTCGTTGACGAGCACCACGCCATCTTCGCCACGTTTGTAGATCGCGCCGCTGGGACACGCAGCCACACAAGCTGGGTTCAGGCAGTGGTTGCAGATGCGGGGCACGTAGTTGAGGACCACCCGTTCTATCTCTTCCATCTGGGCGCGGGTGGCTTCGTCGATACCCTCCATCGAGGGATCGTTGCGCGCATAGATGTCGGAGCCGCCAAGGTCGTCATCCCAATTGGGGCCAGTCGAGATCTCAACCGGGGTGCCCGTGATCTTCGAGATCGGGATGGCCGTGACCTGCTGCTCCTGTTGAGGTGAGTTGAACAGGTCGCCGTACTTGAAGGTGAACGGATCGTAGTAGTCGTCAAGCTCAGGCAACGAAGGGTTGTAGAACAGCTTGCCGAGGCCGGCAGACTTGGAATGCAGAACCAGCTTGAGCCGACCCTTCTCATCTCGGTGCCATCCGCCCTTGTAGTGCTCCTGGTCTTCCCAACCGGTCGGATAACCCGTCCCCGGGCGGGTCTCGACGTTGTTCCACCACATGTACTCCGCACCCTCGCGGTCGGTCCAGAGGTTCTTGCAGGCAACCGAACAGGTGTGGCAACCGATGCATTTGTCGAGATGAAACAGCATGCTCATCTGGGCTCGGACTTTCATACTGATCTCCTAATAGTCCGGCCGCTCGATGCGACGCAGGTAAACGAAGGTGTCCCGGTTGACGCCGGTGGGTCCCCAGTAGTTGAAGGCATATGTGAACTGGCCATACCCACCGCTCATGAGCACCGGCTTGAGCCGCGTCCGGGTCAGCGAGTTGTTCATGCCGGCGCGCTTTCCACGCCTCGGGGAGATGGGAATGCCCACGGTCCGTTCGGTGGCGTGATAAACGAATATGGCCCCTCGAGGGATGCGGGCAGACGTCACGCAGCGCTGCACGAAGACACCATTGTCGTTGTACAACTCCACCCAGTCGTTGTCGGAGATGCCGAGGTTCGCGGCGTCCTTGTTGTTGATCCAGACCGGGTATCCACCACGAGACAGAGTCATCATCCGCTCGTTCTCGGAGTACGTCGAGTGGATGGACCACTTGCCGTGGGGAGTGATGTAGCTGAACAACTTGCCGTCCTGGCCCTCGGCGAGCGACTGCTCCGTTTCGTCCAGCATCACGTGATCAGGACGTGGCTTGTAGACGGGCAGAGCCTCTCCCCATTCCAGGTACTTCTCATGATCGAGGTAGAAGTGCTGGCGACCGGTGAGGGTTCGCCAAGGTATGAGATGTTCGACGTTGAGCGTGAAGGGACTGTAGGCACGGCCCTTGTTCACGATGCCGCTCCAGGTCGGAGTCGTCAGGATCCGGCGCGGCTGGGCCACGATGTCCGAGAAGCTGATGCGGATGTCGCGCTGGCCGGCGGCGAGCTGCGTCAGCGGGCGGCCGGTCTTGGCTTCCTCGGCTTCGAATGCCCGGTGGGCCAGTTCGCCGTTCGCTGACGGATCGAGAGCCAGAATCGCTTCAGCCACCTCGCGGGCCCGCTCGAGTGACGGTCGCAAGGTCTGACCTTCGCCGGCGGAGCGCTCATCGGGCTGCTTGCGGGCAAGAGCGTCGTAGAAGTCCTCCACCGGGATATTCAGACCGTGAGCTCCCACGCCATTGTTGCGGACACCCTCACCCAGTGAAGTCATCTGTTCATAAAGCCGGCTGTAGTCGCGCTCGATGACCTTGAACTTGGGCATCGTCTTGCCGGGAACCGGATCGACCTCACCGGAGCGCCAGTCAGCCACCTCGGTCTGGGAGATCTCATCCACAGTGTCGTGGGTGAGCGGCTGCATGATGACGTCTTCGACCGTTGACGGCAGATGCCCGCCCGCAAGCTCGGACACCTTCGCTGCCAGGGAAGTGAAGATGTTCCAGTCCGATTTCGACTCCCACGCCGGCGGCACCGCCTCCTGCATCGGGTTGATGAAGGAATGCATGTCGGTTGTGTTGATGTCATCCTTCTCGTACCAGGTGGCGGCGGGCAGGACGATGTCGGAGTAGAGCGCCGTGGTGTCCATGCGGAAGTTCAGGTCGACGACAAGATCCATCTTCCCGATGGGTGCATCGGGGCGGACCTTGACTTCGGCGACACCCATGTCCTCCGGCTCGGCAGCGATCGCTGTGGAGTCGGTGCCGAGGTAGTGACGCATGAAGAACTCGTGCCCTTTGGCGGAAGTTCCGATGGCATTACCCCGCCAGATGAACCAGGTACGCGGCCAGGAAGTGGGGGCATCGGGGTCATCGATGGCGAACTCGAGGTCGCCACTCTTGAGACGGTCGACGATGTTGGAAACCACTGCCTCGTCGGTGTCCGCACCTCCCTTGCGTGCTTCGCGCACGACGTCGAGCGGGCTCTCGTTGAACTGCGGATTGAACGGCAGCCAACCCTGGCGCACAGCACGGGCTTGAAGATCGATCGTGTGATCCTGGTTCTGGGGAAAATCTTCGGGCAGGGAATCGTAGGAACGGTAACCCCGCTCGTAGCGCCACTGATCCGAATGCACATAGTGAAATGACGGCGTGTTCTGGTGCCGTGGGGCCATCCCCCAATCGAGCCCGAACGCAATGGAACTCCACGACGCGTGACTCACCAGCTTTTCCTGGCCGACGTAGTGAGCCAGTCCACCACCATTGACTCCTACCGAGCCGGTGAGCATCAAGGCTGTGATCCCCGAGCGGTAGAGCAGATTGTTGTGATACCAGTGGTTGGCACCGGCACCAATGATGATCATGTTCTTGCCCTTGGTGAGTTCGGCGTTGCGGCCCCACTCACGGGCAAATTTGATCACTGTGTCGCGGTCGATTCCGGTGTACTGCTCCTGCCATGCCGGGGTGTAGGGCACGTCATCGTCGAAACTCGATGCTTGATAGCCGGGAAGGCCCCGGTCCACACCCATGCGGGCCATGAGCAGATCCAGCACGGTGGTGACCGTGACCGGTCCATCCGCCGTCTGCAGGGTGCGCACAGGCACCGAGCGCTTGATGATTCCGTCTCCACCGAAGAAGTCGAAGTCGATTTCTTCCACACCGTCGTGGTTATCAATGAAGCTCAGGCGGGGTTTGATCTCGGTGTCGAGGACCCGGTCGAAGAGCTCGAGGTTCCAGTGGCCCTTGTCATCAGTTGCCCAGCGGTCACCGATCCCGCCGTTGGGGAGCCGTGGAGCATCGGCCACGTCGTCCCACATCAGCATCTTCCAGTCGCCGTTTTCCACGTCGGAGTACGGCTCGAGTCGGTTGGCCCGCAGGTACTGCCCGGCCTTGCCGTCAGCCACCTTCACCAGGAGCGGCATGTCGGTGTACTGGCCGGCGTAGTCCTGGAAGTAATCGACTTTGCGGTCGACGTAGAACTCCTTCAGGAGCACGTGGTCGACTGCCAGCCAGAAGGCCGTGTCCTGACCGGGGTTCGACGGAATCCACCAGTCCGCATACTTGGCGACCTGTGAGAAGTCAGGACTGAACACCGTGAGCTTCGCCCCCGCGTGGCGCACCTCGGAGATGAAGTGCGTGTCGGGCGTGCGGGTCATGTTGAGGTTTGCACCCATGACCGCCACGAACCGGGCGTTGTACCAATCAGCCGACTCGTGTACGTCGGTCTGTTCGCCCCAGACCTCGGGCGAGGCCGGAGGGAGATCGCAGTACCAGTCGTAGAAGCTCATCACGGCGCCGCCGACGAGCGACATGAACCGACTGCCCGCCGCGTAGCTCACCTGTGACATCGCCGGGATCGGCGAGAAACCCGCTACCCGGTCAGGACCATGTTTCTTGATCGTGTGGACGGTCGATGCTGCGGCCATTTCAAGGGCTTCGTCCCAGCTGATCCGCCGGAAGCCGCCTTTGCCGCGGGCTTCCTGATAACGCTTGCGCCACTCCGGATTGTCCTGGATCGCGGCCCACGCGTTGACCGGATCATCGAGGTATTCGCGCTTGGCCTGGCGATACATGTCGACCAGCACACCGCGGGCGTAGGGATACTTCACGCGGATCGGCGAATACAGGTACCAGGAGTAGGAGATTCCGCGCTGACAACCGCGGGGCTCATATGGCGGCAGGTGTTCCTCGAGCTCGGGATAGTCGGTGGCCTGAAGCTCCCAGGTGACGATGCCGTCCTTGACGAACACCTCCCAGGAACAACTGCCGGTGCAATTGACTCCGTGGGTGGTGCGCACCCGCTTGTCGTGCTGGAAACGGTTCCGGTAGAACTCTTCCCACTTGCGCTCGGCAGGTGCGACCTTCTCTTTGATCCACTCTTCGGTCATGTCCTGCTCCTCATGCGTTCTCTGTAGGTCTGTCGCATTCCCCGCCAGGCAAGCGCCATCCCCCCCAGGAGGATCGCCGCTCCGATGACGCCGGCAACCAGCATCCAGTCAACAGCGGGATCTGCCTTTTCCTGATCGGGTGCTTCTGCGAGAAATGCCACCACATCAGCGATTTCCGGGTCAGTCAGCGGATGGTCCTCGAAAATGGGGATCATGGTTGGTGCTGGCGGCGCCTTCAGCCATGCCGCCAGGCCGGCCTCACCACCGAGCGTCTCAACCGCATTCGTGAGATCCGGGCCGAGTCCGGCACCACCGAAGTTCCCGACCTCACCAGCTGTGTGACAGCCGACGCAGGCTGCGCCACCGTTCTCGAAGCTGATGGCGCCGGAGAACATCTTCTGGCCGTCGGCGGAGCCACCGGGTTCGGCCGGCTCCGGTGCTGTGGTCTCTTCGGTCTCTCCTCCGCCTCCGGCGAGCGACGCCACATATTCGGACACGGCAGTGACTTCCGCTGGTGACAGGCCGGTCACCGCAGGCATGTCCGAGTCATAGGTCTCTCCGTTGACGTCGATCGGGCCTGAAAGTCCGTTCTGAACGACAGATTCAACGTGGGCAGTGTCGGCGACGTTGGGATTCCCCTTGAGTGGCGGGAATGACCCCGGGATGCCGGAGCCATCGGCCTGATGGCATGAGGCGCAGCTGTCGGCGTAGATCGTGGCACCCTCACCCGATCCCTGTGCCGAGGCCGAATCGACGGACAACAACGCAATCAGAATGGCTGCGGCCAACATCACGAACACCACTGCGCCAATGATCTTCGAGCGGAGTTCGATCGTGGCTCGTGATGGGGGATCTGACATTGCCACGGACATCTAAACGGGTATCCCTTCGAGGCATCTGTGTGTGTTGATCGACGCCGGCGGGCACGTATGCCCTCCAGAACACATCGATCCGTTGCGGGCCGGATGAAGAATTCCTCTGGCCTCGAGATCTGACCGGTCGGTAACAACTAGTCGCATAGTTCTTGACTATAGGACCTCAGATCACTCACTGAGAAACCAATCAGGAATCTTTCTGAATACCAATCCCCTCAGGGATCCTGACCGCCCGGATGTCGTCGGCACACGCGGACGTATTCAGCATTCCATCGCTGCAAACCAGCGCCCGAACGCCGTCAGTCGACTTCGGTACGGCGGCTGCGAAATGTCGCTGGGCGATGCGATTGCGCGGAATGTGATTACTGCGATGTGAATGCCGCTGCGCGATGCGATTACGCGCGATTTGATTACGGCAATCGCTGTATGAGGGTGCCCGTTCCCAGTCCGCCACCACAGCACATCGTGATCAGACCCAGCTCGGTCTCGGAGCGCTCGAGTTCGTGTAGTGCCTTGGTGACGAGGAGGCAGCCAGTGCCGCCGAGGGGATGACCCAATGCGATGGCTCCGCCGTTGGGATTGACCCGTTCCATGTCGGGTTTGAACACCTCTGCCCACGACAACACGACAGAGGCGAAGGCCTCATTGATCTCCACGACGTCGATGTCGTCGATCGTCAGGTTCTGTCGCTCGAGGATCCGTTCGGTGGCCGGAATCGGACCTTCCAGCATGAGAACCGGATCACAACCGACCAGGCAGGTGTCGACAACCCGCGCCCGAGCCCGTACACCGAGCTCCTCGGCGCGTTCAGCGGTCATCACCAGCACCGCCGAGGCACCGTCGGCGATCTGCGATGTGCTCCCTGCGGTATGGACGCCGTCGGGTCGACCCACAGGCTTGAGCGCAGCCAATTTTTCAGCACTGGTGTCGCGTGGCACCTCGTCGACGGAGAAGGTCACCGTCTCGTCGATCCGTGAGCCTTCGTCGTCAACCTGGACGGCCTCCAACGGCACGATCTCGCGCTCGAAACGGGCTTCGTCCAGGGCGCGGTGGGCCCGGCGCTGGGACTCAAGTCCGAAGGCATCGGTGTCTGCACGGGTGATTCCGTACTTCTCCGCGATTCGTTCGGCACCCTCGAACTGGGTGGTGGCCTCATAAAGTGCTTGGTAGGTGCGATTGAAGGGAACTCCCAGCCCGGCCTTTGCCCCGACACTGATGTTGGCCAGGATCGGAACCTTGCTCATGTTCTCGACCCCACACGCCATGGCGACATCCTCGGCACCGCCGGCCACCAGATTCACGGCGAGGGAGAGCGCCTGCTGAGACGATCCGCATGCGCTGTCGACGGTGGTCGCGGCCACCTCCTGTGGCAATCCGGCGGCCAGCCACGCCGCCCGGGTGATGTTTGCGGCCTGGGCACCGATCTGGTCTATGCAGCCGCCCACAACCTGTCCTACCTCGGAAGGGTCCACACCAGCGCGGCGCAACACCTCGACCTGGACCGGCCCAAGCATGTCGATGGGATGGGTATGGCTGAGTGAACCGTTCTTGCGGCCCACCGCAGTTCGGGCGGCTTCGACGATAACAACGTCACGCATCTCGTTTGTTCTCCTTGTGGATGGAAACCCGGCTCAGTAGGAGCGGGGAAGGCCAAGCACATGCTCGGCCAGGTAGTTGAGGATCATTTCCTGGGGTACCGGCGCAATCTTCATGAGACGAGCCTCACGCCAATAACGGCTCACGTCGTACTCCAGGGCATAACCGAAGCCGCCGAAGGTCTGCATGGCCTGATCGGCTGCAGCAAATGCTGCATCGGATGCGAGGAGCTTGGCCATGTTGGCCTGCTCGCCGCAGGGCAAGCCGTTGTCGTAGCGCGATCCCGCCTCCCGCACCACGAGCGTCGCTGCGTGGAGCCGGGCATACGCCTCGGCAAGCGGAAAGGCGATGCCTTGATTCGACCCGATCGGAGAGCCGTACACGACGCGCTCGTTTGCGTATTCGACCGCCTTGCGAATGGAAACCCGGCCGATCCCCAGGGCCTCGGCCGCCACCAGAATCCGCTCGGGATTCAATCCGTCGAGCAGGTATTTGAATCCCTGACCTTCCTCGCCGACACGATGGTCGACCGGCACCTCGAGATCATCGAAGGTGACTTCGCAGGACACCACCGCGTTGCGACCCACCTTCGGAATGGCCCGGATGTCCACCTCAGGCCGCTGGAGGTCGGCGAACAGCAGCGTCAGACCGTCGGTCCGGCGAGCCACCTGATCAATAGGTGTCGTGCGCACCAGGAGCAGCACCTTCTCGCAAAGTGAGGCCTTTGTCATCCAGACCTTGCGACCCCGAACGACGTAGTTGTCTCCCACCCGGGTAGCCCGGGTGGTGATCTTCGTGGTGTCGGTGCCTGCATCGGGTTCGGTCACTCCGAAGGCGACGTGCAACGAGCCGTCCACGACGCGGGGCATGTAGGTCTCCCGCAATTCATCCGAGCCATGCTTGATGAGCGGGTTCATCCCGAACATCGACAGGTGGAGCGCGCTGCATCCGTTCATCGCCGCTCCCGACGCGGCCACCTCCTCCAGAACGATGGAGGCCTCGGTGATGCCCAGTCCCCCGCCGCCGAACTCGGTGGGGACGGCCACGCCCATCCATCCACCTTCGGCCATCGCCTCATAGAACTTCCACGGGAATTCATGGCGCTCGTCAAGATCGCGCCAGTAGGCGTCATCGAATTGTGAGCACACCGCCCGCACGCCTTCGCGCAGGGCTTCGTGCAGATCGTCATGTGACTCCATCAGTCCCATCCCTGTCTGACTGGCCTGCCGGCCAGTGGCGTTGGCGCACGTTATCCGCGGTTTCGGCCCGATCCCGAATTCAGCATCAGCTGGATCGGGAACCGCGCAGACCGCAAATCGCGCAGGCCGGGAAACGCGCAGATCCCAAATCACGCCACTGACCTGACGACTGCATCAGCCGGTCTGATGGCCGCATCTGCTGATCGGCGACTGCGTCACCGAAACGTCAAACGCGTTTCCGCAGATGGAAGGATTCGTGGTTGTTCCCGCGGCGGCCGCTACCAGCGCCAGCGGGCCTCCTCAGCCCAACCCAGCAGGCCGTCGATGGTGATCGGATCAGTGTCCGCGGGGGAAACCTGTCCGCTGAAGTGGCCGAAACACTGATGCACCTCGGTGGCGATCAGACCGCCGTTTGCCTTTGATCGGCGTTGATGAAATGGCGTGAAGGTGAGATCAACCGCGGAACTGTCCGCGGTCCGCAGGGTCCAGGGAGCGTCGAAGTTCGCCCGGTCATAGGACCACTCAACATCCTCGCTGATCTTGTGGATGCGACCGTTGACACAAACTGCGTTCTCGGTCGAGGGTGTGCCGTCGGTCCACTTCCCGCCGAACTGGAGTCCGATCACATCATCGTTCTGGTGTCCCGATGCCGACGCCCAATTCCAGTCGCAGCGGTAGGGCCACACGCCGCGCCCATAGTCCAGAATGCCGAACGCTTCGTTGGATTCGCTGACCTCGAAGGACCGGCCGTCCACCAGCAGCGTCCCGGTGGCGGGGCGCGTATTGTGTTTCGAGGTGAATTGGTATCGTCGCTCCGACCATGGAACCGTCACGCTCATCGTCTCGTGCCCCGCCGGCATGGCCACGAAGATGTCGGCATCCACTGTGTGGCCCGACTTGTTGAATCGGGTCCGCAGGCGAGTGCCACCGTCCTCTTCCACGATGTCCAGATCCAGCCCGAGTCCACTCCAGTGGATGTCTCCCCCGCCAACCGTCGCCGGTTGGTCGAAGCCAATTGCGAACGGTGATGCGACTGCCCGTTCAAGGGACAGACCCGAGGAGAAGTCGAGAAACCACGCGCTGGCCATCCCGAGGTAATCAAGATTGGCGTAGGTGACCGACAGGAGGTGGGTATCGGTGATCACACACCAGTAGTCCCACTGCTTCCTGCGTCCCCATGGACCGGGGAGATCACATGTCTGGACCGGTCGACGGGACCACCCGATGGCCTCCATGTTCAACCGGCCGTCGGCCAGAGCCAGCGCAACTGGCTCCCTCAGCTCACGTTCGGTGCGCACTGCTTCCGGCAATGTTCGAAGTCTCCATGGCCAGCACGGCAGGGAAAAGCACGTTGTTCTCCTTGTGGATGTGCAGATGCGTGTCTGCCTCGAGTTCGCCCAGCGCGTCATAGAGCACCCGATAACTGGTACATGCATCGTCGGGAGGGCGGTAACCATCCGTCTGGGCCCGCAGGGAGGCAAGCAGGTGGCCCGCATGATCGTGTTCGGACAACATCACCGATATGGGATTTCCGAGGGATCCGCAGTGGAACTCCGGTGTCGTGTCGGATGCGGCGAGGTCCCGGATCATGGGGAACAACACTCGTTCCTCTTTCATCAGGTGGGGTTCGAGCTCGGCACGTAGTTCGCCCCAGGTGGCGCGAACCTCGAGAAGCTCCGCGTGGCGGTCCCCGTGTTTCGAGCTCACCTTCTCGACCAAGGCGTCGATTCTGGAGAGTTCAGAACTCAGGTAGGAGTGGTGAGCCGCCTCGATGTGGTCCACCAGGGCTGCCGGTTCCATGGCCATCCAGTCCGGCTGACCCTCTGCCTCGGATGCGTTGACCTGCTCCATGACGAATGCTGCATCCGTTCCGGATTCGGCGCAGGCGTCAGCGAGCGTGCGCCGACCTCCACAGCAGTAGTCGAGGTTGTGTGCCTCGAAGGTCCGAGCCGCTGCCGGACGCGTATTCACAATCTCGGCCAGCGTCTGATCGGCGGTGAGGGTGATTGTCATGTCTGTCCTTCCAGGATTCGAGTGTTTGTTGGTTCAACGTCGATGTTGGGTTCACGTTGCTGGTTTCACGTATTTGGTTCTGCGGCCGTCAGCCCCAGGATGCGAGCACTCCGAGCGCAGCGAAGATGACCACTCCGAAACCCATCGCCATCTGGCGCATCCCGATCACCGCAGGGCGCGGCACGGGCCGCCGGCCACTCATGCGCTGGAGGATCACCACGGCGACCACGGCCAGAGCCCCGGCGATCAGTCGCGTGTCCAGCCAGACAGCGGCGGCCGCAGCCAACAGTGCGGCGAGGTCGCCGGCCGTCGCCTGTGCGGTGTCGAGGGGCCGACCGTGGATTCGGGCGATCTGGGTACGCACGAACGGAATGGAGGTGAGCACACGTGCCGCCAGCACGAACCACAACGCCAGGGCCAGGCGCCATGATCCGTCGTCGGCGAGGACGATCATGGCGGCAATGGAACAGACCCCGATGGCCCCTGCCAGTTCCGGCACGAGGCGGCGCCCGCGGGATCGGGTCTCGAAAGAGGCCTCCAGGATGATCAACGGTGCAGCGACAACGAGCGGCGCCCAGAACTCTCCATCAGCGAGCACCACCGCGGCTGCGACCAGTCCGATGAGCAGCACGAACTCAACGGCTGCCACCCAGGCAGCCAGCCGGGTGCGAGCAAGGCGCCGGCCACGGCGGAGATCAACGAAAGCGATCTTCGCCGGCGTGCGAACGGTGAAGGCCACCATCGCTGCAACAGCCAGGCAAGCTCCCGCTGCACTCGGCGCCACGAGGAGTCCGAGAAGTCCCGGTTCGAGCGTGAGTCCCCATCCTCCATGTTCCGAAGGCATCGCAACTGATCGCAGCGCGGAAGGTTGCGAGATCGACTCTTTTGGTGCCGTGTCAGTCATGGGCCGACCCACAGGACCTGCAATTCACAGGACCCGCATTTCACAGGACCCGCATTTCACAGCGACGCTGATTTCACAGGGCAC
>JAUXGW010000349.1 GCA_030621865.1 Actinomycetes bacterium | reverse complement strand
TCCTGCTCGCGGCCCAACAGCCGGTCGGAGAGGGCCAGCATCACCTCTGCTCCGCCGTCGTCGAGGTTCGCGATTCCGCGGGCCACCATGCCCCAGGTCGACGTGTCGTAGAGAGCGGCGGCCCCTCCGATATCGAACAGTTCGCGGGTCAGTTCCCGCGTTCCGCTCTTGGTTTCCGTGGTGATCGGTTGTGCGTCGAGTTCGGTTCGGATTGCCTCAATCGTCTCCCTGGGGTCGGGGCCGAGGGCGCATCCCGCATCGTCCGCACACGCATCGATGAAGCTGTCGTAGGTGTTCTCGAATCCCTGCAGTTGCTGGACACTCATTTCCAACTCCGATGCTCCGGGGCTGACGGCGCCGTCCAAGACCATCGCCCTCACGTTTTGCGGGTACTCCGTGGCGTAGGCCGCGCCGATGGCAGTTCCGTAGGAGAAACCGAGGAAACTCAGCTTCTCTTCGCCCAGAGCCACGCGGATCTCGTCCATGTCGGCGGCAACGTCGGCCGTTGACATGTGTTCGATCACGTCAGCATTGTTGGTTTCGCAGGCCGTCCGGAGCTCTTCCTGATCGGCAATTGCCCGGTCGAATTCGGCGTCATCGTCCGGGCTGATGTCCCCTTCGATCTGTGCGTCCTTGCGCTCGTCGTCCAGACACCACACCGGACTGCTCTCGGCCACTCCTCGCGGATCCCACGACACAACGTCGAAACTGTCGGTGATCTCCGGGGGCAGGCTGAGCGAGAGGCCGGCCAGGGCCTCGATTCCCGAACCACCCGGGCCACCCGGGTTCATCAGCAGCGATCCGATGCGGTCACCGGCGCCGCCGCCTGATTCGGTGCGGGCCAGAGCCAGTTCGAGTGTGGGTCCCTCGGGATCCTCCGGGTCCAAAGGCACAGCAAGCGTGGAACATTCAAGCTGTGCGGCTTGCGCAGTCTCGTTCTCGCATCCTCCCCACTCGAGCGAACTCGCCACGGGTTCCTTGGCCTCGGTCCGGGGACCAGAGGTTCTCTCTGCGACCGTGTCTCCTCCGAGGCAGGCAGTGGCCAGCAGCGCGACTGCCGACAGGATCACCACCATCGATGTTGAAGTTCCAACTCTGCGCACGAGTACAGAGATTACGGCCCCCAATGGTCCGGTTCGCTTCGCGGCAACAAGGATTTCCGGTGCATCCGTCCCGGTTGGTTCTGACGACTGCACCGAAGGGCCGTTGGCATTCCTGCCCAACGGGGAACAACACTCGTGGTCGTTGGGTTGTGGGTTGCGTGAACCGCGCAGAATCAGAAACCGCAAAACCAGAAACTGAGGCAACGGTGGTAACTACGGATCCAGTTCCCGACGAACCGGTGGTGGACCCGGTTGAGGACGAAGGCAGCGAGATCAGCTCGGTTGACGTCTACTGGCGTCCGGGTTGCATGTTCTGCATGTCGCTGCGTCGAAGTCTCAAGAAGATGGAGATTCCCGTAACTCTCCACGACATCTGGGAGGATCCCGAGGCGGCGGAGCTTGTGCGCGGTGTGGCAAGAGGCAACGAAACGGTGCCGACCGTGGTAATCGGAGACCGATTCATTGTGAATCCCACTGGAAAGGCAGTGCGAAACTTGGTGGCTGAACTCGCGCCCGACCTTCTCCCCGCACAGACGGACGCGGATGCTGCCGGACCGGGCCGCTGGAAGCGATTGTTCGGATTCTCCGGCTGAATCGCCCGCTCACCACCAATGTGGCCGTGATCCCGGGTCCAGTTTGTCCATGATCCCGAGTCCAAGCTGTCAATGACCCGGGTCCAGTTTGTCCATGGCCCCGAGTCCAACCTGTCCATGACCCGGGTGCCCTCGCCAAGTACCCGAGTGCTGTCGCCACGCGATCAGGCACCTCGTGTCCCGGATTCAGTTCCCGGTGTGGTCACTGGCTCCGAAATGCAGTCTCCACCTGATGTGCCATCTCGGTGAAAGTGGATCCGCCGTCTGCCTCCACAACGAGTCGGTCGAGTGATCCCGTGAACGCCACGCTCGGGTCGTACCCATCGCATACGGGCAGCGGTCGACCGACTCCGGCGAGGAGTGACGCCGAGGAATTCGGTGTCCACAACCCCGGCCATTCGTGAGGAAGGTGTGCGCCGCCGATGACGGCGTCGTCGGCCACACAGACCAGATCCATGCCGTCGCCGGCAGGGTGTCCGATGATCTGCATCAGGGAAGCTCCCACAGGGAGGTCCA
>JAUXGW010000412.1 GCA_030621865.1 Actinomycetes bacterium | reverse complement strand
TCTGGCCGGAGTCGGCAGCAATCCGCGCCACCAGCGGATCGAGAGACGGGGCGGCACTTGAATTGGCCACCACCGTGCTCGGGGAGATCCGCGGTGCCAAGTCATCAGCGAAGGTCTCGCTGCGCAATCCGGTGGACCGACTGTCACTCACCGCGCCGGCAGACCAGTTGGCATTGCTGGATCAGGTTTCCCGGGACGTCACCGACGCAGGACGGGTGAGCGAAGTTGTCACCGAGGCCGGTGACGAACTGGCTGTCGAGGTGACTCTCGGCGATCCGCAATAACGCAGGAACCGCTATCAGGGCACAAACCGGCGCCAACTCCCTGAGGTCTCAGCAACCGCTGAGGTCTCAGTTACTGCCGAGGAATCCAGACAGCCTGTCGACCGCTTCGGTCAGGAACCCGCCGATCCATTCCAGAACGTCACCCAGGGTGTCGACGGCAACCGGCTGGTCTCGCCAGAGCATCACCGCCACCACTGCCAGGGACAGTGTCGCCAGACTGAGGAAGAACTTGGTCCCCAGACCGAGGAAGAACTTGGTGATCACAGGATTCCTTGGAGATTGCGAATTCCGGGAGAATGCCCACAGGAGGCACGAACTCCGTCCGCGAACCGTAGCCACCAACCCGATCCGACAGGTGGATCGCCAACCAGAACCCCCGGATCGCCTGCAAGTCTTCTACCCCCATCCCCCTCTGTTTGGATAGGTTGCACAGACACAACGCCAACTCTGGAGACCCGATGGCCGAAGTCCTGACCCCCGAAGAAGCAGTCCAGCGACTGACCCCGAACGACACCCTCGCGGTGGGACTCGGACCTGCTCACCCGGTGGCATTCCTTCATGCACTGGGAACACGCGATGACTGGGATGACTTCGATGTTGCGGGAGCCCTGCTCACCGACCTCTACGAAGTCTTCACGAAACCGGGTGTGCGCTTCCGCAGCGGATTCTTCGGACCAGCCGAACGGTTCCTGCGCGACAGCGGAGCAAACATCGAATATGTGCCGGCAGACTTCCGCCGGTTCGGACCCATCCTGCAAGCGGCCAAACCCCGGGTGATGGCCACCGCCACCGCCCCACCCGATGCCTTCGGAAACCTCTCATTCTCGCTGCACGCGGGAGGCACAATGGACGAGTTCCATCGCGCCGGTGCCGACCCGGATCGCATCCTCGTGGTCGAGTACTCCGACAATTACCCGCACACGTTCGGCCTGCCGCCGAAGTATCCCCACGCATTACACGTCGACGAGGTCGACATTCTCATCCAGAGCGACAAGGCGCCGGTTGACCTTGCCGACGCTCCCGGAACCGATGACGACCGCAAGATCGCCGAATTCGCCGAGCAGTTCATCCCCGAAGGGGCCACCCTCCAAACGGGCATCGGCGCAATTCCATCGCTGATCGCAACGGGTCTCGCCGAGGGCAGCGGCGGCGGTTACGGCGTTCACTCGGAAATGTTCACCAACGGACTGATGCGGCTCTACCAGGCAGGCAAGGTCACCAATGACCACAAGGGTGAGTTCGACGG
>JAUXGW010000180.1 GCA_030621865.1 Actinomycetes bacterium | reverse complement strand
GTTTGGGACGGCGAGTCAGCCGAACTGCGCGATGACGTGGAGGTCCGCGATCTGCGGCCCGGCGAGGTTCGCGTCAAGTTGACGGCTGCAGGTGTCTGTCACTCCGACGTTTCCGTGCTCGATGGAACGATCATGTTCCCCACTCCGGCGGTGCTCGGCCATGAGGGTGCGGGCGTTGTGGAAGCCGTGGCTTCCGACGTGACCACGCTGGCCGAGGGTGACCATGTGGTGTTGACCACCCTGGGCAACTGCGGCATGTGCGCAGAGTGCAGCCGCGGCAAGCCGACTTTCTGCCGCACGTCCCTCGGTCGTTTGAGCCGTCCATTCACTGTGGCCGGAGAGAAAGCCTTCCAGTTCGCCAACACCTCGGCATTTGTGGATTCCACCGTGGTGAAGCAGACATCTGCCATCAAGATCCCCGACGACGTGCCTCTCACCTCCGCCTGCCTCATCGGGTGTGGTGTGTTGACCGGAGTGGGCGCTGTGTTCAACCGCGCCAAGGTCACCCACGGTGAGTCGGCCGTGGTGATCGGTGTCGGTGGAATCGGCCTCAACACGATCCAGGGCCTTGCGATGAGTGACGCCTTGCCGATCATCGCCGTGGACACGAATCCCGGCAAGGAAGCCCTCGCCAAGGAGTTCGGCGCCACACATTTCATCTGTCCCGATGAAGACACTGATCTCATCGAAGCAGTCAAGGAAATCTGTGGAAACGGCGTGGACTACGTCTTTGAGTGTGTCGGTTCCACGGCTCTCATCAAGGCTGCCACCGAGATGCTCGACTTCGGCGGCACGGTTGTGATGCTGGGTGTTCCCAAGATGGGCACCGAGGCCAGCTTCGTTGTCTCCACCATGTACAACGACAAGTCGATCATGGGCTGCCGATACGGCTCGGCCCGACCCGCCTACGACATCCCGATGCTGATCGAGTTGTACAAGGCCGGTCGTCTCAAGCTCGATGAGCTCGTGTCGGCGACGTACCCGATCGAAGAATTCAACACTGCTCTGGATGAGTTGCACGCGGGCAAACTTGCTCGCGGTGTACTCACGATGGACTGACGGATCGGAACTGATCAGATGCCATTGCCCGGAGATCTGGCCGACTTGGCCGACAAGGTCCGCAACTGGGGACGTTGGGGAGAAGACGACGAACTCGGCTGTGGAAACCTGCTCGACAACGCTTCGGCCCAACGCGGAACCGCAGCGGTTCGCAGCGGCCGGAACATCTCCCTGAGTGTCGACCTGCGTTCGGACGGGATTCAGGTTGGTCAACCCGCCCGTCGATTCAATCCGATTCTCACCCATACCTCGGTGAATGACATCGATCCCCATGCCCCGGGCATGTGGAGGGGAACCGATGACCTGGTGACAATGAGCACCTGCGCCGGAACCCACCTCGACGCACTGGCGCACATCTCATATGACGGCCAGCTCTACAACGGCTATCCGGCGGAGGAAACAACCGCCCAGTTCGGTGCTGCGAAGTTGGGTGCAGAGAAGTTGCCGGCAATCGCCACTCGCGGCGTGTTGCTGGATGTTGCCCGGGCGAAGGGTGTGGACCGTCTCGACGAGATCGACATGGGGTTCGCCATCAGCGGCGATGACCTCGACGAGGCCGCCGAGTTCGCCAAGGTGGAGATTCAGCCCGGCGACTTCGTTGTAGTTCGTACGGGCTGGATGCAGCATTACCTGAACAGTGAGCGGGGAATGCCCGATGAGATCGGCAACACCGGGCGGTGGATGTACGCGGTGGGCAAGGATTTTCAGAGCACGGGTGTGTCCACAAAAAGTGTTCAGTGGATGCGTGACCATGACGTGGCCGGATGTGTGAATGACACCTACGCCTACGAATCGTTCCCTCCATCGGAGCCCGACTGGTCGGATCTCCTGGCCGTTCACATGTTGCAGGTGCGCGACATGGGGCTCATCCAGGGGCAGAACTGGAATCTCGAGGAGCTTTCCGTGGCCTGCGCCGAGCGTGGTAGCGGCGAATTCCTGCTCGTGGCCAATCCGGAGCCGTTTGTGGGTGCCGCGAGTACCCCGGTTGCTCCGGTGGCCGTACTCTGATCATTCCTGCGCTCATCCCGTACCGGTGAGGCAGATGAAACACTTGTCCGACCCAGGTGGTGTCGGACCCCAGATCACCACGGGGTGTGCGTGAACGACGAAGAACAGAAGAGTTACTCCATCCTGATAATTCTGGTGGTGTTGTTCGTTTTGGGGCTCATCGGACTCGCAGGAGTGTTGATCGTCGGTCCATCAGGCCAATCTTCGACGGAGCAGCTCTCCAGGGACACGAGCACTACTTCGAGCAGCAGTTCCGTGCCAGAGGGAATCTCCGACCCGGCGGAGTATGTACTCCCCGACGGCTCTGCCTTGCCCGACAACATCGAGAAGGTCCTGGTTTCCCCGGGGCAGCGGGTTTACGTCTACAAGGTCCCCGACGGGTTCCTAGCGGAGCCCAACCTTTCGGTTGTGCCGCCGGCAGAGACCAAACCCGCGTTGAGTGGGGCGGCTGTGACCGTTGAGATGGGATGTGCGGTTTCATCTGGTTCCGTACCCGATCAGATAACAATCTTCGAGGATCCACTGGAGGTGCGCGTGATCCCCGTGGCTCTCGGCCACACGCTCGGAGTCCCGTGTCCGGCCGATGAGATCATCGAAACGGTGACTTTGCCTCTGGAGGAGCCGATCGGGACCCGTCCCCTGGTTGTTGACGGGCCGGGCACGGTGGTCAACCGAAACTGAGTCTGATCCGTTTCGTCGAACGGTGACCGTGGAACGCAATAAGCTGACGCCTCGTCAGATCGTTACGCCGTAACAGGCAACATCACCACGCCGTAACAGGCAGAGGGGACCGAACCATGCTGCAGGGACAAACACTGTGGGAACTGCTCCAGCAACGGGTGCAGGAAACTCCGGACGCTCTCATGGCTGTCGACGAAGACATGAGGACCATCACGTTCGGTGAATACCTGACTGAGAGCGAAAGGGCCGCCGCCGGCCTGCTGGCGCTGGGAGTGAAACCGGGCGATGTGGTGTCCTGGCAGCTTCCAACCTGGATTGAGTCGCTCGTGCTGGTGGGCGCGCTGAGCCGCATCGGAGCCATTCAGAATCCGTTGCTGCCCATCTATCGCGAGCGCGAGGTGGGCTTCATCACCGAGCAGGCCGACGCCAGGATGATGATTGTTCCGTCGACATGGAGGGGCTTTGACTTCGAAGCCATGGCTTCCTCAATTGCCGAAACCAACTCCGACATGGCAGTCCTGGTGGCCGACAGGGCACTTCCCCAAGGTGATCCCGATACCCTGCCCGGCTTGCCGGCCGCGGGTTCCACGCCCGAAGTTCGCTGGCTGTTCTACACGTCCGGCACAACTGCAGATCCCAAGGGTGCCCAGCACACCGACGCCTCGATCGCGGCGGTGGCCAAAGGTATGAGTGAGCGAATGGGTGTGATTCAGAAGGACCGGAACGCCCTGATCTTCCCGTTCACCCACATCGGCGGCATCACCTGGCTGTTCGCCAGCCTTCAGACGGGTTGCTCCAACATTCTCATGGAGGGCTTCCACCCCGAAGAAACCCCTGAGGTGCTCAGCCGGGAGAAGGTCACACTCGCCGGTTCCGGCACGGTGTTCCATCAGGTGTATCTGGCGTATCAGCAGAAGCACGCTGACCCAGTGTTCCCCGATGTGCGTGCGTTCCCCGGTGGCGGCGCCCCGAAGCCGCCGGCGATGGTCACCGAGATGCGCGAAGTGTTCGATGCTCCGATTCTTTCCGGATATGGGCTCACCGAAGCACCAATACTCACGATGGCCGACCTCTCCGACACCGACGCCGAACTCGCCGTTTCGGAGGGCAAACCAATGCCGGGGGTTGAACTGAAACTGGTCACTCTCGACGGCGTGGTCTCCGATCCCGGGGAGGAAGGCGAGATCCGGGCCAAGGCTCCCCAGCTGATGCTCGGGTATCTGGACTCGTCCCTGGACGCTGATGCGTTCGACGAGGAGGGATTCTTCCGTACGGGAGACCTGGGCCGCATCGATGACAACGGCAATGTGATCATCACCGGACGCGTGAAGGACGTGATCATCCGCAAGGGCGAGAACGTGTCGGCCAAGGAGGTCGAGGATCTGCTTTACACCCATCCACAGATCGGTGATGTGGCCGTGATCGGTGTGCCGGACCCGTCCTCGGGTGAACGGGTGTGTGCTGTCATACAGACGGCCGAAGGAGCGGAGCCGGTCACATTCGACAGCATGATCGATCACCTCAAGTCCGAGGGTTTGATGACCCAGAAGCTGCCCGAGCAGATGGAGATCATCGAAGTGATTCCGCGTAATCCCGCTGGCAAGATCCTGAAGCATGTACTGCGTGACGAGTACAGCGACTGAATGTTCCCCATCGGCGAGTCCGATCTGGCGGACGTTCTGGAACTGAACCAACGCTGGGTGCCAGAGGTCGGCACACTGACTGCGGACTCACTGCGAGCCCTGCTGACAGAAGCAACCTTCACGAGAGTCCAGCGGGGAGCCGATGGTGCGCTCGAGGGATTCGTCATCGTCCTGGGGCCCAGTGCGTCATACGGCTCGGCGAACTACCGGTACTTCGCGGATCGCCACGAGCAGTTCACCTACGTTGACCGGATAGCCGTTGATCCCGACCGGAGAAGATCGGGTCTGGGCAGTGCCCTGTATCGGGAGACCGCCAGGTGGGCACTTTCTGACGGTTCAGGGGTTGTGTGTTGCGAAGTGAACCTTCAGCCGCCCAATCCCGATTCCCAGGCGTTCCATGCCGGTCTGGGCTTCGTCGAGGTCGGGACCCAGTGGACCTACGGCGACACCGTTGAAGTGCAAATGCTCGAGTGCGCCCCTCAGCACTTGCTGGCGGCCGGCGGCGATCCGCAGGTCTGAGACCTCGGTACCATCACGGGGATGACGAGAACGCCCGCCTTCAGACCAACGGCACCGGAACTGACTGCCGCTGTCCACGGAACCGAAATCGATGGTGACCCCGTGGAGATCCACGCGGCCCTGCGAAACACGGCACCCGTGGTGTGGAGTGAGGATCCACCGATCTGGGTCCTGAGCCGGCACGCGGACGTTGCAGCGGTCAACAAGGACACCGCAAGGTTCATCTCGGCACCCGGAATCCTGCCGCTGGAGATCG
>JAUXGW010000158.1 GCA_030621865.1 Actinomycetes bacterium | reverse complement strand
ACCGGTCACGACAAGACATCGATCGTGGTCTATCAACAAGCCAACCGACCGGGTTCGCTGCTGGCGATACTTCAGGAGTTCGCGGCAAGGTCGATCAACTTGAGCCTGCTGCTGTCCCGACCGACCAAAACCTCACTGGGGAACTACTGCTTCCTGCTGGAGATGGAGGGTCACGTGGCCGACGCCCTTGTGGCTGACTGCCTGCTGTCCCTCAAAGCCACCCAGGCAGACGTCAAGTTCCTGGGTTCATACCCGACAGCCGGCGAGTCGGGTCCGGCCCGCCGGGCTGACGTGGGAGCTGCTCGAGCACGTGCTGACACATGGATCGGGTCAATCGAGGATCAGATCGGCGCCTACTGACACCGTTCGCGCCATCCGGCACCAAGTCACCGGGGACCAGATCGGGAAGTCCCCACGGGCCGGATCGGAGCCGCGAACAGCTGTCCCGCCGGCTTCCCCGGATAGCTTCCTTGGATAGGGTTTCAGAATGATTCGTCCTGGCATGCGTGCGTTTGCGGCATTTGGAACTCTGGCTGCCTTGGTCCTCCTGGCGGGTGCCTGCAGCTCCGACGACGAGTCGGCAGACGCCACAGGTTCCACCGAGGTGACCGAACCGGCCGGAGCTTCCAGCGGCGAACCGCCGCGTAATCCCTACTTGGCCGATTCGGCGTGGTCGGGTGCGCACCGGTCGTCATACGCGCAGGGTTCCTCTGACAATCCCGCACTCGGACCCGACGATTCGGTCAGTGCATCCCGAACCACCCTTCCCGGTGTTCCGGTGATCGTCAGCTTTTCGCCCGAGTACCCCGACGGGTCCACCGTGGCCTGGACGTCGTTGTCCAATACGCCTGACCTGCGCGCGATCGCCAAGGTCGATCCGGACACCGGCGATCCAATCGACATCTTCGTGCCGGCCGATGAGGGACTCGAACCACCGCCAGACGTTGCGTTGTTGAGCGGTGCCTACAACATGGTCGACGAAAACAACCACCTGATCGTCGGCTACTCCAGCCGATTCGAGTCCTATGGCGATTCGGAAGAAGGGGATCCGCAATCGGCCATTGAGTTGCTCGACACATACCAACTTCCCGACGCCGCTCTGTGTGGGACCGGTGACACAATCGTCGGACAGGTACTCACCTACGGCGGCGATGTCGCCTTCGCCACGGAACGGGGAATGATCGGCCTGTTGCCCGGTGACGTGGCGGACATGACCGATGACTCGCTGCGATTGCTCTCGCTCAACGGTGACAGCTGCAGCGGTGTCGGCGTGGACGGTGACGACTCTCTCGAGTTGATCACGAACAACATTGCTGCTGACGAAGACGGCGGCATCTATTTCGTTTCCAACCGGCAGATGTACCGCGCCGACGAATCTGAATCCGACGGCGGATTGAGAATCACATGGTCAGCTCCGTACGAGACGGGTGAAACCCTGTCGGCAGTACGACTGGGTGGAGGTGGATCCGGAAGCACACCGAGCTTGATGGGCACCTACGAACAGGAAGATCAGCTCGTTGTGATCACCGATGGGCAGGAACTCATGCATGTGACCCTGTTCTGGCGTGATGAAGTACCTGAAGACTGGGAACCGATTGCTGCCGGCAAGGACCCTCGGATCGCGTGTGAAGCCCCGGTCACGTTCGGCGATCCCGATGCCATCAACACCGAAACCGAGCAGTCGGTGCTCGTGAGGGATTACTCGTCGGTGTTGGTCAACAACCGGCTGGAGAACACCGAGGCCATCGCGGATCTCGTGGAACAGATACAGAAGGGTTCAGCCGCTCTCTCGGGAGGTGATCCGGACCTCGCGCCGTCCGGCATCGAAAGGATCGACTGGGATCCGGAGACCCGTACATGTGAAACGGTCTGGGCGAACCCCGACCTTGCCATTCCAAATGGTGTCCCCACCATGAGCTCCGACAGCGACCTGGTGTACGGAATCGGCCTGCGCGACGGGACTTGGGGACTCACTGGCGTGGACTTCGCCAGTGGCAAGGATGCCCTCTGGGTCGCCGGCCCCGGATCCACCGACAATTGCGCTGACGAACAACTCGCCCAGTTCCCGGAAGCCACATCTGGTTTGTTCAAGAAGTACTTCGACGAGTTCCCGACTTCGTGTGACAACTCCTTCTACGCCGCCACCGAGGTCGGACCGGACGGTGCGATCTACACCGGGTTGTTCGGTGCGTTGGGCATCTACCGCCCGGAGTAACTCGCCGGTTCAACTCGTTCATCAGGTGACGAGAATCCGACTGATCGAGTTGCCCCGGTCGCAACAACCAACGACTCCGAACGGTCGCGCGACCAACTGCGAAACCGGGCCTACCGGCTAGAGTCAGATCCCGGAGGGATGGCAGAGCGGACGATTGCGACGGTCTTGAAAACCGTTGAGGCTTCACGGTCTCCGGGGGTTCGAATCCCCCTCCCTCCGCTCCACATCCCTTCGGATCTGGTCTCCGCTCCACATCCCTTCAGATCTACTACCGACCATCTGGGCCTCGAAATGGCCAACGGACCACTCCGAAGACCCGGGTTCCCGGTCGGAGCTGTAGCTCAGTCAAGCGCCAGGTCGAGAACCTCTTCCACATGGGCCACCGGATGCACCGACAAGTCGCCGAGCACATCTTCGGGAACGTCGTCGAGATCCGCTTCGTTGTCCTTGGGAATGATCACAGTGGTCACTCCCGCCCTGTGCGCGGCGAGCAACTTCTGCTTCACACCACCGATCGGCAGTACCCGGCCATGCAGGCTGATCTCGCCGGTCATCGCCACCTCGTGACGCACCGGACGCCCGGTCAGCAGAGACACCAGGGCCGTGGTCATGGTCACACCCGCAGATGGACCGTCCTTTGGAATCGCACCAGCCGGGAAATGAACGTGGAATCTGCCCGTGTGCAGTGCTTCAGAGGTTCCCTCAACCTCAGATCGCTTCTCCAGCGAATCCATACTTGATTTGAGATACGACACGGCGATCCGACCGGATTCCTGCATCACGTCACCGAGTTGACCGGTGAGTTCCAGCCCGGCAGTCGATTCGCTGTTCGTTGAGTCCTGCCGATCGATGCGAGCCGCTTCGACCATCAACACATCACCGCCGGCTCCGGTCACAGCCAGTCCCGTCGCAACACCCGGCATTCCCCGAGGGCGTTCATCATCGAGTTTGTGGCGCGGACGGCCGAGCAGTTCCCTCAGTTTGTCGTCGTCCACCACCACCGGGTCCTGGGTTTCCACCGAATCCCCGGCAACCAGGGAATCCCCGGCAACATTGGTGTCCTTGGCGACATCGGAATCCTTGGCAACGTCGGGGGCAGGGGTGTCGTCGGTTGACTCCACTGAGGTTGTCTCAGCGTCATCGGAGTCCTGAATCGTGTCCGTGCCCGGAAGATCCGCTGCCACCTCGGCGGCCACCTTCCGCATCACCTTGCCGAGCTTGCGCTCGAGTCCGCGAACACCTGGTTCGCGCGTGTGACCTTCGATTATCGCCGTGACGGCACTCTCGGTGATCTCCACTTCGCCATCGCGAAGCCCTGCAGATTCACGTTGGCGCCCCACGAGGTGATCCTGGGCAATCCCCACTTTCTCGGCGAGTGTGTATCCCTCGATGTCAATGATCTCCAAGCGGTCCAGCAACGCCCCGGGGATTGTGTCGAGCACGTTCGCCGTGGCGATGAACACAACGTTGGACAAGTCCACGTCCAGCTCGAGATAGTGATCCCTGAAGGTGTTGTTCTGTGCCGGGTCGAGCACTTCCAACAGCGCCGAACCGGGATCACCGCGCCAGTCGGAACCAACCTTGTCGAGTTCATCGAGAACCATCACCGGGTTGTTGGTCCCGGCCTCGGTGAGGGCCTTCACGATCCGGCCGGGACGCGCACCAACGTAGGTGCGACGGTGACCTCTGATCTCTGCTTCGTCGCTGACACCGCCAAGTGCAACACGAACGTATGGACGCCCGAGGGCGTCGGCCACGGAGCGACCAAGCGACGTCTTGCCAACTCCCGGGGGACCGACCAGCGCGAGGATCGCTCCTCCGGTTGGCCGCTCATCGGCTGACTCGGCCCGCTCCGCGCGGAGTTTCCTCACGGCGAGATGCTCGATGAGGCGTTCCTTGACCTTCTCCAAGCCAGTGTGATCGGCGTCCAGTTGTTCTTTCGCTTCGACCAGGTCGAGCTTCTCTTCGCTGGCTGAATCCCACGGGACCTCGAGAACTGTGTCTATCCAGGTGCGGATCCAGCCATGCTCGGCAGCCTGCTCCGGAGTGCGCTCGAGCTTGTCGATCTCTGCGAGGAGCTCGGACTCGACATGCTCGGGCAGAGAACGCTCCGACACCGCCTGACGGTAATCGTCAATTGCAGATCCTTCGTCGTCGCCCAGTTCCTTGCGAATGGCGGCCATCTGCTGACGCAGGATCACCTCCCGCTGCTGCTTCTCGAGGCTGTCCGAGACCTCGGCGTTCACGCGCTCCTTGAGCTGAACCTCGGCGAGAGTGTCCCTCGCCCACGAAATCACCTTCTCCAGCCGTTCGGTGAGGTCGAGGGTTTCGAGAAGTTCCACCTTCTTCTCGAGCGAAATGTCGGGGCTGTAGCCAACAATGTCAGCCAGCGCCTCGGGACCTTCAACGCTGCGGACGAACTCCGAGATCTGGGGCGCGCCGCGACGGTCGAGAATGTTCTCGAGCAGTGCACGGTATTCACGGGCCAGTTCGGAATCGCGTTCGGTTGGATCGGTTTCGCCAACCTCTTCTGCCTCCACCCACAGGGCTTCTCCCGTGGCCGGAGCGGCCACGTTGACACGTGCGCGGTGCAGACCGCGCAGGAACACAGCTCGGGTACCACCCGGTAGTTCACCGGCGGAATCGATGGCAGCAACTGTGCCTACTGCCGAGTACCGATCACCAAGTTTCGGCACGACGATGACGTTGGTTTCGGCCTCCAGCGCAGCGTCGACCGCCGAACGGGCGTCCTCGGTCTCCAAAGCCACTGTGAGGACCATCTGCGGAAGGACCACCCCGCCTGTGAGCGTGAGGACTGGCAATGACCTGGTGATGAGTTTGTTCACTTGTTCACTCGTTTCTCGTCTTGTTCTGAGTTCATTTCGCTCTCCCGATCGCTCGACCCCCACCCGCGGGGACCCGGCGGGCATTTCCTCCTACAGCTACCCAACAAGGCGCCAACACGATGTATTCCGCTTTGTTGAGTCTTTGACGCTCAAGTTTGCCAGCTCTCTGGGACAATTGGTCATCACCTGCTCCGGACCCATGCCGGCCGACCAGGAACCGCTCGGGTTTTTCACCTGTCGGAAACCTGCAACGGGAGCTAAAGTGATGCCTCACAACTGGAGAGGCGCCGGAGTCTGGCTGATCGGGCCTCCCTGCTAAGGAGGTGAAGGGGCAACCCTTCCGTGGGTTCAAATCCCACCCTCTCCGCATTGTGCGACGGGCGCCGGCTTCAGTCGGCGCCCGTTTCGCGCTCAGCTCAATCCTGGTATGGCCCAGCTCAATCCCGGATGGTCCCAGTCCGTGCCTGAATGATCCCAATTCAAGCCTGGATGGCACAGACGGAGCCGCGTGTGTCCAGAGTCACAATGTGACAGATATGGGTAAAACCTAACGGTTGTGTTGCATTTCTGTAACAGTTTGTAACAATGGTCGACATGAAAGCACGCAAATACCTCAAACGCTTCCTCCTCCCGATTCTGGTCCTCGGCGCATTCACCCTCGCCGCTTGTGTTGCCCCATCGGGCCATG
>JAUXGW010000200.1 GCA_030621865.1 Actinomycetes bacterium | reverse complement strand
GGTGCTCGGTTGTTCCCTGCGGGCTCAGGTGCTCGGTGCAAGGGGACGGGTGGAGGTGTCTTCGGTGTTCGGGTCATCACCCAGATCCCAAGTGAGTTCGATCCGCTCACGTTCGGCATCGCGATTGACGCGTTCCTTGTTGCGGCGGAACTGCGGATCGTGCGGTGGAAGGAGCATGAGGCGTGCGTTGACACGCGTCCTGAACTCGTCAATGACCGTCACATCGCCGGAGTCTGCACGGATCTCCCAGTGCGGAGCGACAGGCCCCAGATACACGATCGTCGAGCCGGCTACAGGAGGAAGCTCTTCCTCCCCTTCTTCGGTGGTTACCTCATCAGACATTGGGCGAATCCTAGACCACAGAACTGCGCGACCTTCACCCTCAGCCGCCACCGGAGCCCAGGGTCGCCGTGATGGTCTGCTCGACGCCCTCACGCTCGATCACCAGGGTGATCTCATCGTCGGGGTTCATTGCGCGCACGGTCTGGACAACATCTTCGCTGCTTCGAATGCGTCGACCATCGGCTTCGATGATCACGTCACCTTCCTGCAAACCAGCCACCGCGGCGCCCGTGCCTTCGCTCACTTCCTGGACGAAGGCGCCAGTCGTTGCCGTCACCGAGAACTGACGAGCCAGGTCGGTGTCGATGAGGGACACATCGCGAGTTGCGACTCCCAGCAATGCCCGTTCCCTCGCGGCGTCGCGACCGGCCTGGAGATCCTCGATGATGTCCCTGATCGAGTCGATCTCGAGAGCGAAGCCGATGTTCTGGGCATCAGCAAGAATCGCCGTGTTCACGCCCACAACCTGACCGGCGGCGTTCACGAGTGGTCCGCCGGAGTTCCCCGGGTTGATGGCGGCATCCGTCTGGATCAGCCGATCCAGGACCGTGCCGTCGGGAGCCGAGATGGACCGTCCCGTCTGAGACACGATGCCTGTCGTGACGCTGGGTTCAGAACCCAGGTTCAGGGCGTTGCCAATGGCAACCACCTCATCTCCAACGAGGAGATCCGCCGACGAGCCAAGCTCTGCCGGAACCACCTCTCTGGTCAGGCCCTCTGCCTTGACCAGGGCCACGTCGGCCTCGGGAACGGTTCCCACGATGCGTGCTTCGACGGTCTGGCCGTCGAAGAAGTCCACCTCGACGCTGGTGGCACCCTCAACGACGTGGGCGTTCGTGAGCACCAGACCATCCGCGGCGAGGATGACTCCGGAGCCCGCTGCTTCACCCTGGCGGGTTCCGGTGTGGATGGAAACCACCGACGGCTGAACCTTGTCGAGCAGGGTTCGAATATCGAGGCTCTCGCCGGCAACCCCACTGGAGGGTCGCTGCGGGGTCGAGATGGGAGTGGCGGTCGGAGTGGATCCGGAACCGTTGTTCCACATGGCGATGGCAGTTGTGCCGCTCGCGATGACAGCACCCACCAAGCCTCCGATGAGAGCTGCCTTTATGCCCACACCCTTGTTCGGGTTCTTCGAGCGTTGAACGGTTCGGCCCGTGTTGCCGCCCGGCATCTGGGCGCCGCCACCGGCTGCGCCGGAGGGACCTCTCGGTGGTCCGGTGGGAGGAAGTCCCGCACCGCCGGCCGGAACGGCCGGAGTCGGTGCGGTGGTGCCCTGGCTGAGGGCACCCTCGGATGCGCTGGACGGAGGGGGAGTCCAGGCACCCTGATTCCACGTGGGTGGGAGCGGTGGAGACGAGGGGGTGTCACCGCCGCCCTCACCCGACGCGACCGGTGGCGTCATGCGAGGCGCCGTCGGAGGTGTGGCAGGCGATTGCGCGGCGCGTGGATCACGAGCCGGCTGGTGCGCAGATCCTGAGGGGTTCGGAGCCGACCGGCCCACCGTGGGACTCGGTGTCTGGTCGTCTGGGAGCTGCGCATCGCCGTTGTTCATGGAACCGAGTATGCGACAAACCGGGGGGATGTCCGACTCGCGATACCCCGGTGACCAAGAGGGTTCTCAGCGAAATGGCGCTTTTGGGCCCATTTCCACCCTTTCGGCAGGTGTCTGCTGATGTACCTCTCAGAACGGGCCGGATTCGCGTCTGACATGGCCTCGTGAACCCGTCAGAGTGGAACACATGGAAACAAGCGCAGACACCAAATGGATGGCCAACGGACTTTGCGCCGACAAACCTCCCGCACTTTTCTTCCCCTCCGACGGTGTCGGTGTGGAGAAGGCGAAGCTCATCTGCGAAGAATGTGACGTACAGGCCACGTGCCTCGAGTACGCACTCGCCAATCGCATCGATCACGGTGTGTGGGGTGGCACCTCGGAACGACAACGGCGACGGATCGTACGTGCCCGCCGCGCAGCGACTACGAGACGAACCTCGGACACACAAAGGGCCGAAGGCGAGCAGGTCCTCCAGATCAGCGCATCCTGAGAGACCAGCGTTCGGGTCCGCCCACTGATCGAGATCTCACGGTACGAGATCTGTTCGGGATCTCACAGTAGGGAATCCGGCAGATCGGGACTTGGCAGAGTAACCCTCAGGAGGACTTCTTCTTGTCCTTCTTCTCGCTGCCTTCTGCCTTCTCGCCAGATTCCTCCGAGTCCGCGTCTTCAGAGTCTGAATCACTCTCGCTGATGCCCTTCTTGAACTCAGTCTGGGCCTGACCGAGACTTCGGGCCAGCTTCGGAATCTGCGTGCCACCGAAGAGAACCAGAGCGACGACGACAACGATTATCCACTCGCTTCCACCGAACATGACTTCAGGGTACATCTTCGGAACATCCGATACCCATGCAGGTGCCATTTGCGGCCTTGGTCCTGGCTCCGAAACGAGTCCATAAGATGCTCGTGTGGCGTCAGGAAAGCTCACCCCCGAGGACGCGCGGCGCGAGGGTCTGGGAATCAGGTCCCGGGTTGGCGTCGACGAAAGCCGGGTTCGCTCTGCTGAAGTGGCGTTTGCCATCGCACATCTGAATGATGTCCGGCCCCCCGGCCGGATGGCGATCCACCGGGCTCTGCCGGGAGAGGTGGATCTGCGATCTCACGAATCCGATCTGAGGGACGCCGGCTGGACCCTGTTCCTGCCGAGGACGATCAGCGATCATGAACTGGAATTCGCGGAGTACGACTCTGATGCCGATCTCACCGCAGGGCGATTCGGAATCGATGAACCCGAAAACGGAATGGTTGTCCCGGCGGTGCGACTCGATGTCGTGATCTGCCCGTGTGTGGCAGTCGATCTCGAGGGAACCAGGGTCGGCTTCGGAGCCGGCTACTACGACCGCGCACTCGGGCAACTCTCGGGAGAATCAGGTGTGGATCGGCCGGTGTTCATCGGAATCGCGTGGGATGCCCAGGTACTTCCGCCGATTCAACGAGCCAAGTGGGACATTCCCATGGACCTGATCGTGACAGAGACCAGAATCATCCGCCCCGGCGACTGAGCATACGGATCCCCGGCCGGCGCCGCCGGTACCGTGAGCACCGCCCGGAAGCTGGAGTTCGAAGCTGCGGATAGTGCCTCGCAGCCCAGGCAGAGCGCCCAACCCCGGATGACAGAGCGGCGGCCCCTGACGACAGAGCGGCGGCCCTCAGGCGCTGCGGTTGGCCTGGGCGGCCCGAGCCATTGCCCGGGCACGACGGAGCTTGCGGCGCTCACGTTCGCTGAGTCCACCCCAGATTCCGAACTTCTCGCTGTTCTCGAGGGCGTATTCAAGACAGTCCTCACGGACCACGCAGGCCTTGCAGACCGACTTCGCTTCCTTGGTGGAAGCACCTCGTTCTGGAAAGAACAGGTCCGGATCAACACCCAAGCAGTTGGCGTAGAGCTGCCAGCTCTCCTCCGGCTCAGTGCCGGTGTCCATTACCACTGCTGTTTCGGTTGCTTCGCTCATGAAGTTTCTCCCGGATGCAATCGGCGGGCGACCGTGGTCGACCCCGAATGCTTGCTGGGGATGGATCCGGATTGATCCTCCCGGCCGACTCGCTATCTGCGAAGGCAAGCCGAGGACGGAATCTGTACCGTAGGCATCTCTGATGTGTAATTACATGGTTGTGAGTTAGCACATCCTTACCACGTAACGGTGCACCGTCAAGAAGAAATCGCGCGATGCATAGTGCTTCGCTCACTCACCGTGACATGCTGCAAGTTCGGCCGGGAAATGCCACTCCTCGTGGGAATCGAGACCAGATTTCTCCAGATTTCTCCCCAGTTCCGACCGTTCCAGACCCGATCCAAGGCCGTTCCAAGCCAGTTCCAGACCCTTCCCGTTCCAGGCTCTTCCTGTTCCAGGCCCTTCCCCACCCCCATCTCACCGTTCTGTGATGGTCAGGTCGCGCTTAAGCGCGACCTGACCATCACAGAACGGTGAGATGGGGGTGGGGAAGGGCC